>URKO01000043.1 GCA_900548415.1 uncultured Porphyromonas sp. | reverse complement strand
TTAGCTGTTAGCTTTTGGCCGTTGGCTGTTGGCTGTTGGCTGTTGGCTGTTAGCTGGAGTGATCGGAGCTATCAGAGCTATCGGAGCCATCGGGACTCCGCTCTCTAGTCTCTAACCTCTAAACCCTAATCTCTAGTCTCTAATCTCTAAATTCGTACCTTTGCGGTAGCACCGATGCGATGTGATAGTCGCTGCGGTGCCTGAACCGCATTTTATCACGAACAAAGTATACCTAACATGAAGATTACAAAAGATAGCTACGTAACCTGCGAATATGAGCTCTACACGGGCTCTGGCAAGGAAGAGATCGTCGAGAAGGCAACGCCCGAGGCGCCCCTAGCGCTGATCGTCGGGGCGGGGTTTCTGCTAGAGGCTTTTGAGAAGCAGCTGATGGGACTAGAGGCTGGCGACAAGTTTGACTTTACCCTCAAGCCCGAGGAGGCGTATGGAGAGGTCTCTGACGCTTACATTCTGGAGCTGGAGAAGGATCTCTTCAAAAACGAGAAGGGCGAATTCCACTCAGATGTCGTTTTCGAGGGCAATGCTGTCCCTATGCTCGACAACCAAGGCAATCAGCTGGTTGGCATCGTCGAGAAGATCACCGACGATACGGTGACGATGGACTTTAACCATCCGCTGGCTGGTCAGACGCTACACTTCATCGGATCTGTCCTAGAGGCGCGTCCTGCTACCGAGGAGGATCGTCAGAGGC
The DNA here is from genome assembly GCA_900548415.1 of uncultured Porphyromonas sp. Lineage (GTDB taxonomy): Bacteria > Bacteroidota > Bacteroidia > Bacteroidales > Porphyromonadaceae > Porphyromonas > Porphyromonas vaginalis. Next base: position 7,104 of record URKO01000043.1, on the reverse strand, counting down.
TGACGGCACAGTTCTCGGGACATGCGGGCGGTTGCTGCGACGGCGATGATCATGAGGGTGGTTGCTCTTGCTGCAGCGGTTGCCACTAAGCAATCACCCGATGAATAGCTTCGGACGGCATCTGCGACTGACCACCTTTGGGGAGTCGCACGGAGTGGCCATGGGGGGAATCCTCGATGGTATGCCTGCGGGCTTCCGGATCGATCGGGAGGCTGTGCAGCACTTTGTCAATCTGCGTCGTCCGGGCTACTCACGATCTACGACAAAACGCCGAGAGCCAGACGAAGTGGTCTGGCTCTCAGGCTTGACTGACGAGGGACGGACGCTGGGGAGTCCGATAGCCTTCGTGATACAAAATAGGGATGCTCGCTCGCAAGACTACGCCACCGCCACGAGTGAGCTAGGAAAGCCCTTTAGAGCAAATCATGCCGACCTGACTTACTGGCTTAAGTATGGCCTCGAGCCACAGCCTGGTGGCGGGCGGTCGAGTGGTCGTGAGACGGTCGCTCGTGTGGTGGCGGGAGCCATCGCTCAGCAATGGTTAGAGCAGGAGTGGGGCGTCACAGTGCAGGCTTTCATACAGCAGGTGGGCACTCTGTCGCTAGCTGGCGACTACACGACCTACCCTCTAGATCATACTTACGACCGCCTCTGCTACTGTCCTGATGCGGCACTAGATGAAGAGATAGCGGCCTACCTGACTAAGGTACAAGCCGACCGAGACAGCGTGGGCGGTATCGTGGGCTGTGTGGTGCGTGGTGTGCCAGCAGGCCTTGGAGACCCCGTCTTCGACCGTATACCAGCACTCCTGAGCTATGCCGTGATGAGCATACCGGGGAGTCGTGCTTTTGCCTTTGGCGATGGCTTTGACCTAGCGGAGCAGCGGGGCAGTGCCGTGCTAGACGAATTGCTCGCGATGAGCGATACGGGCATGGTGACCTTCGGCAGCAATCACAATGGCGGTGCGCTCGGCGGGATCACGACGGGACAGGATCTGGTGATGGAGGTAGCGTTTAAGCCGACCCCGACCATTGCCCGTCCGCAGCAAACGCTCACGACCGAAGGTAAGAGCGTGACACACACCTTCACGGGGCGTCACGACCCGTGCATAGCACTACGGGCGGTGCCGGTCGTGCAGTCGATGGTCGCTCTGACCCTCGCCGACTTACTGATCGCTGTCGGTGATTAGTTGCTGGGCGACCTGAGTCGCTTGTGTGATGCGGTGCGCCATACCGATACCATCCCGACAATTGCCTGCGATGATGAGTCCAGGGTAGCGACGCTCTACCTCCGCAATGGCTGCGCAGCGTCTCTCGCTGTCGGCACCGTACTGCGGGATCGCATGGCGGTGGCGCGAGATATGCACCATACTAGGCACTATGCGTGGGTCGATGTCGAGCACTTTGTAGAGATCTTTGAGTGCCAAAGCTTGCAGCTCTTTCTCTTCCATATCGATTAAGTCGGGGCGTCGCGTGCCTCCCATGAAGATGCTGTAGAGCTCCCCTTCGCTGGTCGGTGTACGGTCGGCAAAGCAGTCGGACGGGAAGAGAATCCCGAGGATGTCCACTGGCTCTGACGAAGGCATGAGCGCACCGAAGCCTCGATAGTTGCTGACCTTATGGTCAAAGCCGACAGCCACCTCGACGATCGGCGCATAGTAGAGACTTGTAATGGGCGATAAGAGTTCGTCTGGGAGGGTTTCGCCGAGGAAGCTCGCCAAGGCGTGGGCACCTACGGTAGAGACTACGCGCTCGGCTGAGACTTCGTGTAGCTCTCCGCCTTGCTGGTAGGTGACAAGCCAGTCGCCTGCAGCCCCCTGTCTGACTGAGGTGACGAGGGCTCCCGTGCGGACACGCTCCGTGCCGATCTGCTCGACCATCTCGTGGATCATCGTCTCCAGTCCGTGACGTGCTGAGTAGACCTCTTTGGTGGCTAGGCGATCACGGTCGCTCTTGGGCTCTTTGGCTTTAGCCATAGCTCCACGGATGAAGCTCCCATACTCCTGCTCTAGGTTGTAGAGCTTGGGGAGTGCGTGGCGGGTCTCTAGCTTCATCGGATCGCCGGCGTAGATGCCCCCGACGAAGGGGTCGACGGCATACTGCAGGAAGCTCTTGCCCAGACGTCGCTTCGCAAGAGAGCCGACAGACTCGTAGGGATCGTTGCCTTTCTTGCGCCACGGCTCACCGAGCAGGCGAAATTTATCGCCTAGCGTAAAGAGCGGTGTCGTGAGCCCGCTCCAAGGGCCTGAGGGGAGTTGGTGCAGCCGTCCTTTCTTATAGATGTATCGGCAGTTGCCCGCTGGTGTGGCGGCCTCGTAGCCTGAGGGCAAGAGCGCAAAGAGCTCGGCAACTTCGGGAAAAGAGACCGACCCTGTGTTAGGGCCCGTCTCGAAGGTGTAGCCCTCCTCCCGCAAAGTGCGTATTTGTCCACCTGCGCGCTCCGCCTCTTCGAGGACGAGTACGGGTAGCCCCGCTTTCCGTAGGTAGAGTGCCGTGGTGAGGCCTGTGATACCTGCGCCAATGACTATCGTTTGTTTCATACTGCGTGACTTTTATCGTGATTGTCTAGTGACCATCTCCTGGACGACCGTGAGCAAGCCTGCGGTCAGCTGGGAGAGTTCGTCGGGTCGGATGATGTATGGGGGCATGATGTAGCAAAGCCTGCCAAAAGGTCGTACCCAGATACCAAGCTCCACAAAGCGTCGCTGCATAAAGGCCATATCGACTGGCTCATCTAGCTCGATCACGCCAATAGTGCCGAGGACGCGCACCTCGGTGACCCCGGCGAAGGTGCTGGCAGGTGCTAGCTCACGCTTTAGTTGCGCCTCGATCTTGGCGACACGTTTTAGCGTTGGTTCACGCTGCAGGAGCTGCAGACTGGCGAGGGCTACGGAGCAAGCCAGAGGGTTGGCCATAAATGTGGGGCCGTGCATAAAGCAGCCCGCCTCGCCACGGCAAACGGTCTCAGCGACGCGCTGCGTCGTGACAATGGCGGAGAGCGTCATATAGCCTCCTGTGAGTGCCTTGCCGAGGGTAACGATGTCAGGCAAGACGCCCGCATGCTCCATCGCAAACATACGTCCTGTACGTCCGAAGCCTGTGGCTATCTCGTCGAAGATGAGCAGCACACCATACTGATCGCACAGCTTGCGCGCCTCCATGAGGTAGTTGGGGTGGTAGAAGTACATACCGCCGGCTCCCTGCACGATAGGCTCTAAGATGAGTGCTGCGATCTGCTCGCCGTGCTGAGCAAGCACTTGGCGGAGTGGCTCCATAGCGTCATCACGCCACGGCTCGCCCCACTTGACCGAGGGCGGTGCGAGGAAGTGTTGTTGTGGTAGTGCCGTGCCGAAGATACTATGCATCCCCGTGACGGGGTCGCAGACGCTCATAGCGTGCCAGGTGTCGCCGTGATAGCCTCGACGAATGGTGACGAAGTGGTCTCGCTGCGTCTCACCGAGAGACTGCTGGTACTGGATCGCCATCTTGAGTGCCACCTCGACAGCCACCGAACCGCTGTCGGCGTAGAAGATCCAGTCAAAGCCATCGGGGAGCATCTTCAGAAGCTCCTCGCCGAGTGCTATGGCAGGCTGATGCGTTAGCCCGCCAAACATGACGTGGCTCATCTTCCCTATCTGCGTCTCCACGGCAGCATTGAGCACTGGGTGGTTGTAGCCATGCACAGCGCACCACCAGGAGCTCATACCATCGATCAGCTCTGTGCCGTCGGCTAGATAGATGCGTACCCCCTCGGCGTGCGATACGGGGTAGACTGGGAGCGGATCTTCGGTGGAGGTATAGGGATGCCACAGGTGCTTGCGGTCCCACGCTAAGGCTTGCTGGACTGTTGGGTCGTATTGCTTCATAGTTTAAGCGGTTTCTTCGGTACGCCAATCCTTTTCGTTGGTATTGCGATAGCCCATCTCAGCGATGAGCTGCATATCTTCGCGCGCCTGCATACCGCTGGTCGTCAGCATGTCGCCCGTGATGGCACTATTGATGCCGATGTACATAGCTTGGCGCATCACCTCTGGCGAAAGCCTCAGCCGTCCTCCACTAAAGCGCAGGAAAGCCGTCGGATTGATCAGACGAAAGAGTGCCACCGTGCGCAGATACTCCTCGTCCGTCAGGCGAGGCTCGTCGGCTAGTGGCGTCCCAGCGATCGGCTGGAGTATATTAATAGGTATGGAGCGTATGGCGAGCGAACGGAGATAGCAGGCGAACTCGATGCGCTGTGCCATCGTCTCGCCCATGCCGATGATCCCTCCCGAGCAAACCTGCAGCCCTACCTCTCGAGCCCAACGAATGGTCTGCTCTTTCTCCGCCTGCGTGTGGGTCGTGCAGAGCTTGGGAAAGTGTGACGGAGCACTCTCCAGATTGCAGTGATAGGTGGTGACACCCGCCTCGTGCAGGCGTCGGAGTTGCTCCTTCGTCAGTAGTCCCATAGAGGCGCAGAGCTTGATGTCGCTCGCCTGGTGCATCGCCTCATAGTGCTGTGCGATACGCTCTATCTCCCGGTCACTCTGTCCTCGTCCACTGGCCACGAGTGCTATGCGCCCAATGCCCGCCTGACGATTAGCTCGTGACTCATCCACGCACGGCTCGACATCCAGCAGTGGATAGGCATCTGCCTGCGTATGGTAGTGAGCACTCTGAGCACACCAGTGACAATCCTCGGAGCAGTGTCCGCTCTTGACGTTGATGATCGAGCAAGTGTCGAAGACGTCTCCCATACAGTGCCGCGTCACGCGGTGCGCTGCCTCGTAGAGAGCCTCGCTAGTCGCTTCTTTGGCGAGTTGGAGTGCTTCTTCTTGTGTTACCTCCACGGGATTGGAAGAGCAGAGAGAGGTAACGATGTCTGATAAAGGTCTCATGAGCATTCTATTGTATATCTATAATCGAATGGACGCATCGCCCACCCCTTGCTTAGTAAAGGAGTCTGCGATACGTCCATCGTTATTGGTGGAGAATTGATACAGTCTTTTGTTGGAGACTGTTATCTCATAGTACAGCCTCTTTAGTCTGCCGTAGCGCGCTCGAGTCGCTTCATAACAGCAAATATGAAGGCGGCAGAGAGGAGACAGCAGATGATTAGCACGCCCCAGAACCAGCCCATAGGCATCTTGTCCCAGAGAGAGCCCATCACGCCGACGAGCAGGTTACCGATAGCGGTTGCTGCGAGCCATCCACCCTGCATAAGACCAGCGTACTGTGGAGGAGCTACCTTAGAAACGAAGGATAGACCCATCGGGCTAAGGAAGAGCTCAGCAAGTGTCAGTACGAAGTAAGTACCGATCAGCCAATTGGGCGATACGAGCGTATCACTGGTGCCATGGATATGAGCAGGAGCGGGTAGTGCGTACATGATCGTTGGGAGCAGTAGTACGCAGAATCCGATAGCGGCTAGGAGCATACCGATACCTATCTTGCGAGGAGCTGAGGGCTCCTTACCACGATTGGCTAGATAACCAAAGAGACCTACCGTGATAGGAGTTAGCAGGATGATGAAGAATGGGTTGAACTGCTGGAAGATCTGAGGTGTAATGTTTCTCAGAGCATCACCGATAGGCTTGATGTCTACGAAGTATCCACCAGCGAGACCAGCGATACCTAGCACGACGAGGACTAAGCCTGTCTTGACATTCTTCTTACCGCCTAGTAGTCCGAAGGTAGAAAGGTAGATACCATACATAAAGCAGATGAAAGGTATCAGCATCAGTAGACTAAACGGCATATAGCCCGCAGCGTCTACACGTGATACGGTATAGTCTCGTGCGAAGAAGGTCATCGTCAAGCCGTTCTGGTGGAAAGCCATCCAGAAGAAGATCACAACGAAGAAGACCAGTCCTAGTGCGATGAGACGCTCCTTAACCTCAGCCTTAGACATCTCGACGACATGCGCTGAGCTGTCGCCCTGTGCTGCCATAGCCTTAGCTTGCTTGACGGTTACGTCTGCTGCCTTCCAGGTCTTACGACAGAGTACGAAGATCAAGATAGATATGATCAAGCTGATACAAGCCACAAAGAACGAGAGACTATAAGACTGTGACAAGGTCGTCGACACATAGTGCTCACCGAAGGCACGCTCGAAGCTCAACTCCTGAGGTGCTTCACCCTTGTCTACGCGCTCCGCATTGAGCTTACTATTTAGATCAGCCGTCCACTCAGCTGGGATCTGCAGCATAGCCACGCGCTCATTGATAGCAAACTTGGCCGGCTCGTCCTTTGCATTGCGACTGATGAGGATCTCATGGTCGGCATCCGTGATCTGCAGTTGAGGATCACTCACTAGCCCAGCTTTAGTATACTGGCGGAGAGCTGCTATACGTAGGTCGTGAAGAACCTGCGCCTCGTCATCGGGGAACATGACGCCAGCCTTCTTCTTAGCAGCTGAGATCTTTTGATCCTGCTCCTCAGCCGTCAGCTGAGCATACTCAGGGTGCTTAGCTTGTAGCTCTGCGATAAAGGCATCGGCATCGACCGTCTCATCGTTGAGCTTATTGTAGTTTGCAGGAATGGTTGCATCGTAGAAGTAGTTCTCCTTAGCTAGTACATTGTTCGTAATCCAGTTACCCATGCTAGGAGCAAAGAAGGCACCGATATTGATGAACATGTAGAAGATAGAGAACGCCATGTCACGTCCCTTAGAGTAGCGTGGGTCGTCGTATATCTTACCCACAAGCGCCTGTAGGTTACCCTTGAAGAGTCCCGTACCAGCAGCGATGAGGAAGAGGGACAAGAGCATGATCGTGATACCTGCACTTCCAGAGCCAAAAGGTAGCCCCAGGAGGAGGTAACCAGCGAACATGATCGTGACACCAGAGAAGATGGTCTTACCATATCCGAGCCATTTATCAGCTATGATACCACCGAAGATTGGGAGGAAGTAGACCAGCGCTAAGAAGGTTCCATATAGCATACTAGTCGTTGCCGAGGAGAAGCCGAACTTCGCCTGTAGGTAGAGCGTCAATATGGCTAGCATCGTATAGTAGCCGAAGCGCTCTCCCATGTTCGTTAGGGCCAATACGATGAGCCCCTTAGGGTGTTTATTTTCCATATGAATGGTTCGTTTATAGATTAGTATTTTTCAAGTTATTCATTGCCG
>URKO01000042.1 GCA_900548415.1 uncultured Porphyromonas sp. | reverse complement strand
GGAGATTTTGAAATATCCACGTGGAAATCACTTTTCCCCGACACGGGGTCGTCTTAATATGTAGTCGGCTCTAAATTATTGTAACGAGCTGACGTTGATTTTTCCGAACAACTAGAGGTGTGCCTCCGGATAGCGAGCATCCCACCAGGTGGGGTCGTCTTTGAGCCACTTCTGGAACCACGCAAAGAGCGTATTAGTCCACTCGATCTTCTTCTCAGGAGCCGTGATGATATGATCTTCGCCATGCACCTTGACAAAGGCTACCTCACGACCTAGGATCTTCAGAGCGTTGTACATCTGGATGCTCTCGCCGATGGGGACGTTCGTATCGGCCGTGCCGTGGATCAGCAGAAGAGGCGTGTGGATCTTGTCGGCATGGAAGAGCGGACTCTGCTCCGTGTAGAGCTGAGGATTATTCCACGGATAGCTGTTGTAGCTCGCCACCGTACTATAGCCGATGCCCCAGGTACCCTCGCCCCAGTAGGAGGAGAGCGCACTGATGCCCGCATGGCTGATCGCTGCGGCAAAGATGTCGGTGATCGTCTGCAGGTACTGCGTCATAAAGCCTCCGTAGCTAGCACCCATACAGCCGATCTTCTTCGCATTGACATAGGGGTGCTCTTGGCAAAACTGCTTCGTCGCAGCCACGATCTCGTCGGCCGTTACCTTGCCCCACGCATTGACGTGGCGAGCCGCATACTCCTGACCGAAGCCGGTGGTACCGCTCGGGTTGAGTGTGAGGACCACGTAGCCCTGCGCTGCATACATCGGCAGTGAGTAAGAGCCCTCGAAGAAGCGTGTCGTCGGCGAGGTACCTCCATAATAATAGACGATCATCGGGTACTGCTTCGTAGCGTCAAAGTGAGGCGGCAGGTAGTAGCGTCCCTCCACCTTGTCGCCATTGGGCATCGTGTGTACCCAGTCGCTCATGGTGCCCAGCTCTAGATCCTGCATCTTGGTCTTAGCAAGGTCGTAGAGGAGCGTCTCACGCTTTCCTCTGAGCGTATAGAAGCGATCCGCATTCATCGCACTCTGCCCATAATAGGCGAGCTGACTAGCGTCATCGCTGATGTCAAAGGAACGCACGAGGTCTTCCGTCGTAGCCACCTGCTCGATCTGCTTGCGTGTGAGATCGAGGCGGTAGAGGGAGATGCGATCTTTGTTTTCCGCTGTAAAGTAAGCGACAGGCCGGACCGTGCTGACCTTGACCCGCTTGATGGCAGGGTCAAAATCCTTAGTCAGGGGCGTCGCCTGCTGACTCTGGCGGTCATAGAGGAAGAGCTGACCATCGTACGTATTGGTGATCATCCCCTCAGGCAGATTGCGCCCGATTCCACCGAAAGCATTCGCATCACCCTGTATGAGTAGCACATGAGGCTGCGACGTGTAGGAGATCGACGAGATAGAGCGCTCCTGGGTAAAGAGTGTCTTGACCTCTAGCGTCTCTAGGTTCATCGTATAGAAGTTGCTCTGAGAGAAGGGGATCTCAGTGATATCCTCCGAACTGCTCAAGATGATCTCACGAGCGTCGGGACTGACATCATGTAGATAGGTAGAGCGATGGCCGAAGGTGAGCGGCTGATAACGACCGCTCTCGAGGTCGTATAGGGCTAGGAAGGTGCGCTTGCGAAAGTCTGCCATACGGTCATAGCGTCCCAGTACCTGCTCAGTGATCTTGCCTCGCGCGGGGCCCTCCTCCTCGATGGTGTAGAGCAACTGCTTGCCGTCAGGGAGTATAAAGAAGGAACCTGTGGGGATCTGCTCCGCTATGATACGCTCCTCCTGCGTCTTGGGATCGTAGCTGATCAACTGCCGACCATCATCTGTCGTGAGCGTGCGGTAGAGCTTGTCCTCTTTGGGCATCCAGCTGGCGAAGCGGTACTCCTCGCTTAGCGTGGAGAGGAGCTTGTCCCCTTGGTACAGATAGGTGCGGTAATTGCTCTTCAGAGCAGTCGTCTCGCGCTCTATGAGGAGCGTGTAGCGACCCGTCGGCGACACTGAGACTGAGTAAAGGTTGCGGCCTGTCATCATATACTCTAGACTCAAGTACTCCTTATCGTCGTGACGTAGCTCTATCTGGCTGTCAGCCTTGGCGGGGATAAGCTTCATACGATACTGCGCTGGCTCGCCTCCCTTGGTGAGTAGTTGCAATGAGAGCAGGTGCGACCGTCCAGGCGTCAGCGTGAGTGACGCAGGCGAAGCAGGCTTTAGCTCGCTCTGATACTGCGTAGCAGACGAGAGCTTGGCACCATCGAGGGCTAAGACAAAGGGTACCGACGCCTCTATCTGTAGCGTCGCCTGCTCGTAGCTCGGCGTGCGCAGGCGGACGGCATAAGTCGTGATCGCATCCTCGGCGGTGCGCAGCGTGACGACACCCTCCTTCGCAACGGGCAGGGTGCCATGCGCGTGGCTCAGCTTGATATGGTTCACCGGCTTGAGCAGGTCGGTAGCGTCGTACGCCTTGCCCTGTACATCGAGACTATCCGATATAAACGGCATCATCACCCGATACTGCTGCACCTGTAGCGGTATGATGGTGAGGGTGTCTGGTTGATCCGTCGTAGCTGACGGAGCTGCCGCTGGCTGCTGAGCGGTCGTGTAGAGCGTCGCGAGCACCCAAAGCGGGAGCATCGCAAGGAGTCGTAATAAGTCTCGTTTCATATCCTGTTGCTGATTATTTTACCTAGATAGCGTCGCTCCGTAAGAGCTCCGGCTAAGTTTCCACGCCACAAAGTTAACCTTTTGTTTTCTCTTAGGAGAAAAGATCGGAGTGTAATTAGAGATTAGAGGCTTTCTCTAGAAGGGCTAGTGTGGCTAGTACCTCTAGTGCCAAAAGCTAACGGCCAACAGCCAACGGCCAACAGCTAACGGCCATTCAACCGCAGAAATACCGAAACGGAAAAGAAAAATACCGAAAATGTCAAATCTAGCCCAGTAAAGATATAGTACTTTTCACTACTTTTGCATCTGAAAAGAAACATATATTAGGCTCACCCCCCCCATTTATAACTATTTGTAACATATTCGTCCATTTGTAGGGGCGGGCGGACGAGATCTCCTTCACAATACATTAACAGGGACACTATATGAAACAGATACTTATCGCACTCATCCTCTCCGTGATGGCTCTCACCAGCACGTGGGGTGTAGCTCAGACCGTCGGTGTCAAGAGCAACCTGCTCTACCTAGCTACAGCCACACCCAACCTAGGAGTCGAGGTGGCTGTCGCTCCACACTGGACCATCGACCTCTCGGGTGGATACAACTTCTTCCACCCTATGATCAAGGAGACTGGTGCTAAGTGGCCACACTTCTCAGTGATCCCTGAGGGACGCTACTTCCTCTGTGAGGCATTCAACGGACACTTCTTCGGCATGCACGGATTGGTAGGCTTTTACAATGTCAATAAGCTCAACATCCCCATCGGACCGATGAAGGAGCTTAAGAACTACCGCTATCAGGGATGGGCTTATGGTGCTGGTCTCACCTATGGATATGAGTGGGTCCTGGCTAAGCACTGGAACCTAGAGGCTTCCATCAGTGCAGGCTACATACTCTTTGACTATACCAAGTACAATTGCGAGCACTGTGGCAAGGCTGTCGGCAAGGGGCCCAAGCACTATCTCGGGCCTACGAAAGCGACCATCGCACTGATGTATCTTTTCTAGATTAGATAACACGACAACATAAGCAGAGTAGATATGAGACACACTATATATAATAGGTCACTCGTCTGGATCGCTATCCTGATGCTTGGCTCCCTCTCGATGCTATCAGCACAGCGTACGGAGACCAATCCCTTACAAGGCATCAAGAGTGCCTCGCAGACTGTCGTGACAAGACATGGTGACAAAGCTTTGGTCAGCCTCACACTAGACCTGACTGATATGCCGCGCCTCAACAGCAACACCGTCCTAGAGGTCACGCCTGTACTGCAGGCCAATGCGGACTCTAATCAGCTCGCTCTACCGCCTATCCTCATCTCAGGACGCACGCGCGCTATCATGCTACGTCGCAAAAGCATCGAGGCAGACGTCATACGCAGCAAGCAGCGGGAGCAGAGCTATCGCTACACGATAGAGGTACCCTTCGCACTATGGATGAAGGATGCCTCCTGCCTACTACGTGCGAAGAGCTACGGATGTGCAGGCTGTGATCTAGGTGACTACACAGCTCCGCTGACGTCTCATGCATTAGCACCCCTCTATCAGCCCACCTACCGCTATGCGATGCTCGTACCTGAGGGCGAAGAGACCAAGCGTCGCGAGGAGAGCCTCACAGCGATGATCACCTTCCAGGTCAATAAGACGGAGCTACGCCCAGAGCTGGGCAACAACCGATCCGAGCTCAAGCGCATCGATGACAAGGTAAAGGAGCTGACGACCAATAGCTCGCTAACCATAGACGCTGTCGCTCTAGCTGGTTACGCTTCGCCTGAAGGTAACGCAGAGCTCAATCAGAGACTATCCAAAGGACGTGTCGAGAGCATCGCTGCTTACCTCGTACGCACCTATCCACGCTTTAAGGGACACTACAGCTCTCAGGCTATGGGTGCCGACTGGGACGGACTAAGAGACGCTATCGAGGAGAGCAATGTAGACTATAAGGAGCAGATCCTGAAGATCATCCAGGAGCAGCCGGCTAATGAGCGGACAGCTGCTCTACGAGCTCTAGACAATGGCAAGACCTACGCCTATCTACTACAGACTTATTACCCGCCCCTACGTCGCACGGTCATGACCTTCTCCTTTGTGGTCAAAGGCTTTGACCTAGAGGAGGCCAAGGAGGTGATCAAGACACACCCGACACACCTTAGCCTAGCCGAGGTCAATCTGGTGGCTAATAGTTACCCAGCCGGCAGTGCTGAGCGGTACGAGACTTGGGCGATCGCTGCTGACGCTTTCCCCAATGCTGTGGAGCCAGCGACTAATGCGGCGATCATGGACTTTGAGGCAGGTCGCTATGCACAAGCGGTCAAGCTACTGGAGCGATACAAGAAGAATACGAAGCTCTACACCATCCTAGGCATCGCTTATGCCTACAACGGAGACTACGACAAGGCACACAGTTATCTCGCCAAGGCTGCACAGCTCGGCCTGCCCGATGCTCAGTACAACCTCGATGAGTACCTACACTTTATGCAGGACAACTTCTAGCCTCCCACTCAACTACAGAATACAATCACTCAAATAATAATCATCACTTATCAAACAAACTATGAGAAGTAAGTTATTTCTACTGAGCCTCGTGGCTCTCACGCTCGCTTTCACAGCGTGCAACAAGAAGGACGACGTCAAGTCCGAGACTGACGCTACCATCAGCGTCGCTATCAAGTCGGCCGACCTCAGAGCTTATGAGGATGGCGCAGGCACTGAGGACATGAAGGTCAAGACACTGGCCGTCATGGTCTACGAGGGTCAGGCTCAGGTAGCCTACCAGGAGGCTGATGCAGCTGCATCTCTCGAAGTCAAGGACATCCCAACCACCGCTGGTACCAAGACGCTACTCGTCGTTGCTAACTTCGCTGGCACAACCTTCCAGGGCAAGTCTCTAACGGAGGCTCTAGCTATGACCCATGAGCTAGGTGCTGACGATCAAGATCCGGCTAAGGGTAAGCACATGCTCACCTCTGACGCTACTACGGTAACGCTCAAGAAGGGCAAGAACTACTACGGCTATGAGGCTGGTGCTGACAACCGTCTCTCTGTTGGTCAGCCCATGCAGCTCAAGCACATCCACGCTGGTATGTCTTTCACCAGTGTAGCCGTTGAGTTCTCAGCTCAGTACAAGACCCTCTACAACGTCAAGTTTGACAATGGTGCTGTCATGGCTCTCATCGCTAAGAAGCAGTCTAACGTCTTTGGTGCATCTCTCGTCAACAATGATCCTAACTACCTCTATGGTGAGAAGCACTTCGGCAAGGCTGACAACAAGTACACACCCGAGGAGACTAAGTACACTCTTGAGTCTACGCTACTTCTCCCTATCACAAAGAACGAGGACATCGTCAAGACAGACATCAAGGGTATGGGCTTCTACGTGCTAGAGAACAGCGTAGCAACACACCCAACGATCCTCTGCCTCAAGGGTACACTCACCCAGCATGATGGTACTAAGCTCACAGAGAAGCAGGCTAAGGAGGCTGTCGAGGCTGGCTGGATCGTTTCTGAGACAGACCACTCAACCTTCTACCCTGTCCTAGTTAACTGGGAGAAGGATGGCTACACCTTCGATGGCACAACGAGCAAGAATGGTATCGTACGCAACAACAAGTACGAGATCTCTCTCAAGATCACGGGTCCTGGTACGAACTCTCCTGAGGACCCAACACAGGAGAAGGCTAACCTCGATGTCAAGTGCATCGTCACGCCTTGGGTCATTGTCAAGCAAAACGTAGTCTGGTAGACCACGCCCTCACAGATAGCTTTAGAGCCACCGTCTAGTGTGGTGGCTCTAGAGCCGTCTCTAATCCCTCGGAGAGTCTGCGTCAAGCGGTAGATCTTCAAACCTTCATGATTACTTCATAGTCAACCCAACGATCTATGTTGTTTGGAGGCAGGCTCTCCCCTTTTTCCCCCATTCACTCACCCCCCCCCCCATTTAGAAACCTGTATGAATATCGCACAGAGATGGATAAGTAAAGTAGCTGCGACGGCTTGCCTCGTATCGTTGGCGATCCTGCTGCCCGCATGTAGCACGATCGCAGAGGATCTGGAGGATTGTCCTCAGCCATTCGAGCTGACCGTACGAGCTATAGATATCGCCAATCAGGATATAACTTCTGGTGGGGATGTGGAGAACGTGATCCTCTTCACGTTTGACGAGAGCGGCAAGCGCATTGACAAAATCCTCCTCAACGCCGATGAGATCAAGGCGCGCAAACCTATCCACATCGAGCACTATGGTCCTAAGTCGCTCACCTTCGTCGCTTGGGGCAATGTCACCCCAGAGGATCTAGAGCGACTAGAGAGCGTACAGCGCATCGAGGATGTACAGATGCCACTAAAGCGTACAGACGGCTTTGCACAGTACCCCACAGATCTCTTCTCCGGACGACTAGACCGAGAGCAAGTATACGGCAAGCTAGAGCTTGGCGAGCCTGCTACGATAGATATTTACCGACGCACCTGTCAGGTCAATGTGATCATACTAGGCTATGAGCAGTGGCTCGGTCGCCAGGGATATAAGCGACAAGCTTTTGACCCGACAGACTACGCTGCAGCCCGAGTACTCTTTGGCAACTCGCTAGACAACTATCACATAAATGACATATACCAGGGCAACCCCATCGGCTACCGACTCACGGGTCAGCTAGATAGTGCCACGGGCGACTATCGTATTGCACCCTTTAGGGTCTACCCACCGATAGAGGGCAAGCCTTTTGCCCTAGACCTATACGTAGGAGACAAGCGGCTGGAGAGCTTTACCAAGGACTCACGAGGCACGCTCCTACTACCTGAGATCGGCAAGATGCTCAACGTACTCATTGACATGCGTTCTGCCGACGCTTCTATCCAGATCGTCGTAACCCCGTGGAATATCGTACATCAGTTTGTCATCTACTAATAGGCTACGCAATGGTCACGACTGAAACAGCTCCGACTCTATGAAACGATATAGACATACCCACATACTCTCACTCCTCACGCTCTGCCTGACACTCCTCACAGTAGGTTGTAAGAAGGACGAGCAGATACAACCCGAGGAGCAGACCATCGTACAGATATCCATACCGCAGGCTACCCGCACGGGGGGCAGCCTCTCGGTAGACGGCGAGGAGATACAGAAGCTGCGCATACTCATCTTCAACGAGGCGGGGCGCGCGCTCGATGCGCAGAAGAT
>URKO01000041.1 GCA_900548415.1 uncultured Porphyromonas sp. | reverse complement strand
GTTTCTGGTACGAATCCAGCCAGTTGGCTCTCCGTCAGCAGCAGAACCAGAAGGCAAAGGCCGAGGAGAAGAAGAAAGAGCTCGAGGAGTTCATCCGTCGCTTTAGTGCCAACGTGGCAAAGAGCAAGCAGACGACCAGCCGCAAGAAGATGCTAGAGCGTCTCGATATCAACGAGATCGAGCCGTCGTCACGTCGCTACCCAGGCATCCTCTTCCAGCCAGAGCGTGAGCCAGGCAATAAGGTGCTAGAGGTCAACGACCTCTCGGCTGTGACGGACGAGGGAGAGGTACTCTTCAAGGGGTTGACCTTCAATGTAGAGCGAGACGACAAGATCGTCTTCATCAGCCACGACCCGCGTGCTATGACCGCACTCTTTGAGATCATCAATGGCAACCGCAAGGCGCAGCAGGGTAGCTACGAGTGGGGGCAGACGATCACGACCGCCTATCTGCCACTGGACAATAGTGCTTACTTCGACACCGATATGACGATCCTCGACTGGCTCGGGCAGTTTGCCAAGGACACGAACGATGTCTACCTCAAGGGCTTCCTAGGGCGTATGCTCTTCAGCGGTGAGGAGGTGAACAAGCGCGCCTCGGTCCTCTCGGGAGGTGAGAAGATGCGCTGCATGATCAGCCGTATGATGCTTCCCCCAGGGGCTAATGTGCTGATCCTCGACACACCGACGAACCACCTGGACCTGGAGTCGATACAAGCGTTCAACAATACGCTCATCTCCTTCAAGGGGAATGTCCTCTTCTCCAGCCACGACCACGAGTTCATCCGCACGGTGGCAAATCGTGTCATCGAGCTCACTCCAAATGGGATCATCGACCGTATCATCAACTACGACGATTACATCACCGATCCGAAGGTTGCTGAGCTCCGCGAGAAGTACTACAACGCATAAAGGGACCACACGCCTATGGCTCGTATCCTTGCTATCGACTACGGCACCAAGCGCACGGGGCTGGCGGTGACCGATCCGCTACAGATCACTCCGGGTGCGCTCGACACGGTGCCTACGCATCAGCTCCTCAACTATCTGGCGGACTACCTGGGGCGTGAGGAGGTGGAGACGATCGTCCTCGGCAAGCCGACACAGATGGACGCAACGCCCTCGGCGACGTGGCAGGCGATACAAGCTTTGGCTAAAAAGCTGAGACAACTCTATCCTCAGATACATCTAGAGTATGTGGACGAGCGCTTTACCTCTGTCTTGGCACAGCAGACAATCCGCGAGGCGGGCATCGGCAAGCAGCGTCGCCGACAGGACAAAGGACTAGTAGACCGTGTTAGCGCGACCATCATCTTACAGAGCTATCTGGAGAGCTTGCGTATGCTTCATTAAAAACAGAGAATTAACCGATTACACTTATGGCTAAGACCTTACCTATATACCTTTACGGACAACCCGTCCTACGCAACATGAGCGAGGATATAACGCCTGACTACCCGAACCTCTCCGAGCTGATCGCAGACATGTGGCAGACGATGTATGAGAGCGACGGCATCGGGCTGGCGGCTCCGCAGATCGGGCGCAACATACGTCTGCAAGTGATCGATGCCACGCCTATTGCTGAGGAGTACCCTGAGTGTGCTGAGCTCAAGCTAGTCATGATCAATGCGCACATGCGTTCCCTGAGCGAGGAGACCTGCTCGGAGGCTGAGGGTTGCCTAAGCTTGCCTGGCATTAACGAGCGGGTCGTACGACCTGAGTCGATCGTGGTGGACTACATGAATGAGCAGTTTGAGCCACAGCATCTAGAGCTCTCGGGCTATGCCGCTCGGGTGGTGCAGCATGAGTATGATCACCTAGATGGTAAGCTCTTTGTGGATCATATCTCGGCGATGCGTAAGCGCTTGATCAAAAAGAAGCTACAGCATATAGCCGACGGGCGGGTACGTGTCGGCTACCCCGTCATGCGCAATCCGATACATTAGTTCTTATGCGCCTGCTACTACGATCACTCTCTCTGCTGCTCTGCACGCTCTGTGTGTGGAGCACTACGCTCTGGTCGCAGATAGATACGGAGCGGGTGATGACGATCGGGCGCAATGCGATCGGCTTCAAGGATTATGTGGTCGCTATCGAGCACTTTAACCAAGTGATCGAGGTGTCGCCCACGATGGCCGATCCGTACTACTACAGAGCTTTTGCCAAGCTTATGCTGGGCGACTATGCGGGTGCCGAGCGAGACGCGACGCTCTGCCTGGAGCGCAACCCTTTCCTCTCTAGAGCCTACATGGTACGGGGGGCGGCACGGCACAATCTGCAGCACTATGCGGAGGCGGCGACAGACTATGCGCAAGCGCTCAAGATCACGCCAGACGACTTTTACCTCTCGTTCAACTTAGCGGGCTCGCTCTATGGAGCCGAGCAGTATGAGCGTGCCGACTCGGCAGCGCACGCCTTGACGCAGCGTCACCCGAAGGAGGCGCGGGGCTACTTCCTCGCAGCGGAGATAGCTTTGCGACGGCAAGACACAGTTGCAGCGGAGAGACGGATAGCCGAGGGCTTGGCGATAGACTCGCTGAGCGCTGCGCCTTATCGGATGCTCTCGACGATTGCTTACCTGCGGGGAGACTACGAGGGGGCGCTGCGCTATCACGACAAGAGCATAGAGCAGGAGCCGGGTCAAGCTAGCGACTACATCAATCGTGGACTGACACGCTACAAGCTGAAAGAGTACCGTGGTGCTATGGAGGACTACAATCAGGCACTCCTCCTGACGCCTCACGATGCGGTCGCTCGCCACAACCGCGCCTTGCTACGTATTGAGGTGGGCGACCTGCAGGGAGCTCGCGAAGATCTGCTAGAGGTGGTGCGTCTGCAGCCGACCAATCTGACGGCACACTTTAACTTAGCTTTGGTACAGACTCAGACGGGACAGTATCGTGAGGCGATCGAGACGCTAGACTATATATTAGGCCGTCGACCAGAGTTCCTCTCGGGTTACTATCAGCGCTCGGAGGTGAAGCGTCTGCTCGGTGATGCTGCTGGAGCCGACAGAGACTACTGGTTCGCCTACAAGCTAGAGCGTGGGCAGGTCAAAGCACCTAAGCCAACCATTGCCGACAGCACCGCTTCGAGTGTGGCTAGCGAAGAACTATACGCACTAGATCATCATGCAGAGCTACAGTCTGCGAGCAACGACGCGACGCCCTCTTCGATTACTACGGGAGGCAATTCACTACGCGGATCGATCCAAGAGCAAGCCACTTCGTCAGAGGCTTGCCCCGCTTACGAGCTGACCTACTTCGTGCAGAAGAGTCACGACAAGCTTTTGCCTCGCTCGAACTTTTCCGCAGAGCTAGAGGCGTACAATGAGCGCACGGGCTACCAGCCTCGTCTCTTGCTTGCCGTCGGCACGCAGTCGCTAGACAGTACGCAGCTCCATGTCGTGCTGGAGGATATAGCGCGCCTGCAGACTAGTGGAGCGGAGCAAACGGCCGACTGGCACCTGCGTATGGGCATCGACAAGCTCCTGCTGCGAGACATCGGCGAGGCGGTCTCACAGTTCAACGCTTGTCTCGAGCTGGCTCCTCAGCAGCCACTCGCACTTCTCGCACTGACCACGGCGCGCCTCATGCAGGCGGAGACGCTCACAGACGCTAAGCAGCAGACGCTCATGTACGACTTAGCGATGCGCCAGCTCACCACAGCCATCGGCCATGCCCCGCAGATAGGCTATCTCTACTATAACCGTGCTCATCTGCACCAGACGTTGGGGCATACGGATCAAGCTATCGCAGACTACACCAAGGCGATCGAGCTACTGCCCCAAGCTGGCGAAGCTTACTACAATCGTGCTCTGCTCCTCGAGCAGCAGGGGCAGCATGAGCAGGCGATAGATGACTTGAGCCGCGCTGGCGAGCTGGGCATCTATCAGGCTTATTCTCTCATCCACACTATTCAGACACGCTGATGATATCCGTTCAAGACCTTACGGTAGACTTTGGTAAGCAACTCCTCTTTGACTCAATCAACTTTGTCATCAGCAAAGGCGAGCGAGTCGCACTCGTCGGGCACAACGGGGCGGGGAAGTCAACCTTGATGAAGATCCTCGTCGGCATCGAGCAACCGACGAGCGGTACCGTCAGCCGTCCCCGCGATCTCTCCATAGGGTACCTACCACAGGTCAAAGAGCTTGTCGACCACACCACGCTGCGTGCGGAGGTCGAGGAGGTCTTTAAGGATGTGCAGTCGCTCAATGATCAGTACGACCGTCTGAGCGAAGAGCTAGCGACACGCACCGACTACGACTCGCCCGAGTACTTAGAGCTGATCGAGCGTCACGGACATCTCACCGACCTGATACAGATGCACCACCCATCGCAGTACCTTGCCGAGATGGAGCGCACGCTCCTCGGACTAGGCTTCGAGCGGAGCGACTTCGACCGGCCGACGCGTGAGTTCTCCGGCGGGTGGCGTATGCGTATCGAGCTGGCTAAGGTGCTGCTGAGCAATCCCGATCTGCTCCTTCTCGATGAGCCGACGAACCACCTAGACATCGAGTCCATCGACTGGCTCGAGCACTTCCTCATCGCCCGTGGAGTCACGCTCCTGCTTGTCTCGCACGACCGCACCTTCCTCGACAACGTCACCAACCGCACCATCGAGATCGAGCTGGGACGCATCTACGACTACAAGACCTCTTATAGCCACTACGTCACGCTACGTGAGGAGCGTCTGGAGCAGCAGAAGCGAGCTTACGAGAATCAGCAGAAGAAGATCCAAGACATCGAGTCCTTCGTCGAGCGCTTTCGCTACAAGCCGACGAAGAGCGCACAGGTGCAGAGCCGCATCAAGCAGCTAGACAAGATCGAGGAGATCGAGCTCGACGAGATAGACACACGGCACATCAACTTCACCTTCCCGATGGCGGGGCGCAGTGGCGACTACCCAGTCATCATCGAGGAGCTGGACAAGAGCTACGGCTCCCTCTCGGTGCTACGAGGCGTCTCGATGACCATCAAGCGTGGTGAAAAGGTCGCCTTCGTCGGGAAGAACGGCTCCGGCAAATCAACCCTCATGCGCTGCATCATGGGACAAGAGGAGTACACCGGCAAGCTCCAGATAGGGCATGGCGTAGAGGTCGCTTACTTCTCTCAGAATAGGGCGCAGGAGCTACCTGCCAACCAGACCATCCGAGACGCTATCGACAGCTTGGCGCGTGGCGATATGAGACTACATATCAATGATATGCTGGGAGCCTTCCTCTTTGGCGGGGAGGTGGCCGACAAGCCCATCAGCGTACTCAGTGGTGGTGAGCGCGCTCGTGTCGCTATCATGCAGATGCTCCTAGAGCCGGCCAACCTGCTCATCCTCGATGAGCCGACCAACCATCTGGACATCCGAACCAAAGAGATCCTCAAGCGAGCCATCGCAGCCTTCCCGGGGACGGTCATCGTCGTCTCGCACGACCGTTACTTCCTCTCGGGGCTCGTAGACCGCATCTTCTCCTTTAGCCATGGAGCCGTACGCGAGTGTATGGACGGCCTCGACGGCTATCTAGCCACCCTCCACGAAGAGCTAAACCAACAGCCCTCAACCAACGACAAACAGCCAACGACAAACAGCCAACAGCCAAAGGCTAACGACCAACAGCCAGCGGCCAAAGCCCAGCCCCAGCTCGACTACCAGCAGCAGAAAGAGCAGCAGAAGCGCTTGCGCACCCTACGCCGCACTGCCGAGCGTCTCGGGGAGCAGCTAGAGCAACTCAAGAAAAGCCTTGCTGAGCTAGAGCTGCAGATAGCCACGGCAGCCACCCCGCAGCTCATCGATCAGTACACCCAGGTCAACAAAGAGATCCAAGAGATCACTCCTCAGTGGGAGGAAGCCGAGTTTGCGCTCATGGAGTACGAGGAGGAGATCCAACAGTAGTAATTAGCCAGCCAATCCGTGAGACAGTTCCTCAAGCTCTTCGGCAAGTATATCCGCCCCTACCGTCACTACGTGACAGGAGGCATCATCGCCAACATACTCTCGGCGCTGCTCAACCTGCTCGCCTTCTCGCTTATCATGCCGATCCTGCGCATCCTCTTTGGCATGGATCAGACCACACCCGTCTACCATGCGCTCGACGGCATCAATTGGTTACGGCCCTCGGAGTGGAGCGTGGCGATAGACTATATCGTGGGCAACTTCAACTACTACGTCTACCAGCTCATCCAGCAGTACGGCCCCGCTCGCACGCTACTCCTCCTCTGCATCTACCTCGTCGTCATGACACTCATCAAGGTTGGCGTCACCTATGGTGGCATCTATATGCTCGTGCCGATCCGTACAGGCGTGGTCAAAGATCTGCGCAATGAGTTCAATGCCAAGCTCCTCCGGCTGCCTATCTCATTGATCAGCGAAGAGCGCAAAGGTGACCTCCTCGCCCGCTTCTCGGGAGATGTTGCCGAGATCGAGTACTCCATTATCAACCTCCTAGAGAGTCTCATCAAGAACCCCATCCTCATCATCATCTACCTCGTGGCGCTCTTTGCGATCAGCTGGGAGCTCACCCTCTTCGTCCTCATCGTCCTGCCGATAGCCGGTTACGTCATGGGAGCCGTGGGCAAGCGACTCAAGCGAGACAGCCTCGAGGGGCAGACGCAGTGGGGACGGCTCATGAGCATGGTTGAGGAGACCCTCTCGGGGCTGCGCATCATCAAGGCGTTCAATGCGGAGCAACAGATCTCTGACCGCTTTACTAAAGCCAACGAACAGTATCGACGCACCATCTCGCAGGTCTATGCTAGGCAAGGCTTAGCGCACCCCATGAGCGAGTTCCTCGGCACCACAGCCATTGCGATCATCCTCTGGTACGGCGGTAACTTGATCTTTGCAGGCGATAGCTCCATCACGGCCGATGCTTTCATCTACTACCTCGTAGTCTTCTACAGCATCATCAACCCCGCCAAAGAGCTGAGCCGTGCCTCCTACTCGATCCAAAAGGGGCTAGCCTCGATGACTCGCATACAAACCATCCTCGACTACCCCGAGCGCATCACAGATCCCGCAGAGCCACTGCCCGTCACCTTTGAGCGGAGCATCTCTTACGAAGATGTCTCCTTCCGCTACGAAGAGCCGTGGGTACTGCACAACCTGTCGCTCACCATACCCAAAGGTCGAATGGTTGCGCTCGTGGGAGCTTCGGGTGCCGGCAAGAGTTCGCTCGTAGACCTGCTGCCCCGCTTCTACGACGTCACCTCAGGGCGCATCACCATCGACGGCACTGACATACGGCAGGTACGGGCGAGCGAACTAAGAGAGCTCATAGGCTATGTCAATCAGACGCCGATCCTCTTCAACGATACGATACGCAACAACATCACCTTCGGCATGGAGCGCGCCGTCAGCGACGAGGAGGTGCGCACTGCTGCTGAGGCAGCCAATGCGACCGAGTTCATCGACCAGCTCCCCGAGGGGCTCGACTACAACATCGGTGACGGCGGCAGCAAGCTCAGCGGAGGGCAGCGTCAGCGACTCAGCATAGCACGAGCTCTGCTCAAGGACTCGCCCATCCTCATTCTCGATGAGGCGACCTCAGCACTCGACAATGTCTCTGAGCAACTAGTCCAGGAGGCTATCCAGCGTCTCGTCAGCGACCGTACCACCATCGTCATCGCCCACCGCCTCTCCACGATCATGCACGCGGACCTCATCTGCGTCATGCAGGAGGGACAGATCGTCGAGCAGGGTACTCACGCAGAGCTGCTCGAGCGTGGCGGACTCTACGCCCAGCTCTACCAGATACAGTTCAAGGAGTAACGATCAGTTTAGGTGCGAAAGACACCGACAAGTCACCAGAGAGAATCGAAGCGTTACGACCTCTCACAAGAATAGCCACGTAGAGACTTTCGCAAGCAGTCTCACGTA
>URKO01000040.1 GCA_900548415.1 uncultured Porphyromonas sp. | reverse complement strand
AAGGAAGACAGTGGTGCGGCTGTATGTAGCAGGCTCCGTATGTGGCGGAAGCCCGAAAGCAACACAGCGATGCGCCTTTATGCAACAGTCTCCGTATGTGACCGAAGCCGAATCCTGAAAGCAACACAGCGATTCGCCTTTATGCAACAGTCTCCGTATGTGACCGAAGCTGAATCCCGAAAGCAACACAGCGATTCGCCTTTATGCAATAGTCTCTATAGATGTTCTGCATTCGTTTGCCTTGGTCATCTCAGAGAGTGCGTAGGTAGGCGAAGTGGGAGGCGGTGGCGAGATCAGTGGATGTGAGCGGGAGGAGACCCGAGCGGAGGCGACCAACGTCGTCTAGGGTAGGGGCATCTGCTGTGGAGAGGAGTGCTTTGGCGCGCGGTGCCGAGAGGATGCCAAAGCGGTATTGGTCGTAGCTGCCTTGAGGCACGCGCTCGCGGTAGAGGTCGAGGGCGTAGTGCCCCATCGTGTAGCGCAGATTGATCTCGACCCACGGGTGCAGGGCGGTACGGCTGCTGACTTCATCGGGGCGGTAGGTGAGTAGATCAATGCCAACGGCACCATGGTAGTAAGGGGCCACCTCACGAGAGAGGTAAGCTCGGTGCTGCGCCAGCGCTTGGGTGAGTTCATCGGGATCGGAGAGGCTCTCGGTGAGTTGTTGGAGCGTTTCCTCGGGAGCTTGGCAGAGACTCTCTAGATAGCGTCCCTGGCCGTCCGTCTCGAAGGCGCACAGCCCGACGAACTGCACTTCGCCAGCTTCGTCTATGTAGTACTCGGCACCATAGTCCTGCTGCTTGTCGAGCAGCGGCTCCACGAGGAGGGTGCCGTGCCGTTGCAAGAACTTGCGGAGCGTTCCCTCAAGTTGGCAGTCCAACTGGTTGATGCGCCAGAGTCCTCTCCCCGAACTGCTATATGGGAGCTTCACGAGACAGGGTCCCTGGGTCAAAAGCTCTACCAACTCCTCTATTTGCGTAATCATCGCCACACGGCTGCGCCACGGCACGCTACTGTACTTCTCAAAGAAGCGCGCACTCGCAGCTCTCGTCCAGCAAGGCATCAGCTCCTGGGGCAGTTCGCTACACGCCTCTCCACCGCTCAGCCCGTACTGCTTCGCCAGACTATGCGCCAAGCTCCGCTCGTGACCCCACAGCATGAGTTCGGAGTCCTCGACATCACCTTTCGCTATATGGCTCAGCTCACGGTCGGTCAGATAGGGCGAGAGGCTTTCGCTAAAAGGGTGTACCCACCACGAGGCACCATCTAACCACACTGGGACCGCCCAGAGCGGCAGGCTCCAGAGGGCGGAGCGCATCTGTCGGATGAGCCGTGGCGGGGTGTAGTGTAGTGGGTCGCCAGCCTCCAGAGCGACCTCGTGGCCGATGTTGCAGACGATGAGTGGTGTGTGCATGGCCTCAGTGACGGCGCGGCTACTTACGGCCGAAGTCTGCGGGGATCTCGCCCCAAGCGACTGTGTCCCACTTCAGCAGTGGTACCCGAAAGGTGTGCGTCTTCAGCCAATGTGTGGCACGCATGATCAGTTCGTAGGTCTTAGCACTACGTGGATCCGTCGAGTCCAGTCGCGTGCGGCAACGTGCTTGCGCCACCCAGCCGAGTGCCACCTTGCTGTCGGAGTAGATAGGCAGAGGCGGGAGCTTGCCCTGCTCCATAAGCGCCAAGGCGTGCACGATGGCTAGGTACTCACCAATGTTGTTCGTACCCCACGGGATCACCGCTCGAAAGAGCTCCGCATGGCTAAAGGTGTAGACGCCACGATACTCCGTCACGCCTGGGTTAGACGAGCAGGCTCCATCGACAGCTATCGAGTGGTTGAGGAAGCCTTTTGGCGCCACCTTGTCTCCGATGAGTTGATCAGGCGCTTGCTCCACACTGTGCTGCACTTGTAGCTTATTGCTCTCAGGCTTAGCAACACGATGCTGCTGTCCCAGCTTGCGTCCCTCGTCGTAGCCTAGCTCGAAGGCTTCCTGCGCTTGCTTTGCCGTCGGGTAGGACTTATACTTAGCCCCTTGGAAGCCCTCGATCTGCATCTTGCAGTCTTGCCAGTCATCATAGATGCCTGGCCGATAACCCTCCCATACGACGTACCACTTGCGCTGCTTGGCTGACATAGAGTTCGTCTTTTCTAGTAAAAGCCACCAGCGTACAGATTGGCGAAGTTGACTTCGCCCGCCTTTGTCTCAGCGTCTTCAGGAAGATCCACCAGCATCTGCTGCACTCCCTCGTACTGCTCCGTGCGGTCGCACTCTTTGTATAGTAGAGCCGCATAGTCGAGGAGCGCACGGGTCGGTTGGGGGATCATATCCAGAGCCTGCTCCATCTCATCGGCAGCAGCCTCCTTGCCCCGTAGCTCCTCCACGAGATGAGTCAGGTGCATGTAGCCCTCCACGTTGAAGGGATCCGTCTCCACCACCTGTCGGAAAGCATGCTCAGCACGCTCCTTGTCGCCCTCGTGGTAAGTGATCAAACCCTCGTAGAGGTAAGCTCGCTCCTCCTCGGGAAACTTCTCCGCCGTCTCTAGAGCAACCGCCAAAGCCTCCTCCCAACGCTCCAGTGCTATCAGCACCTTCACCTTGATGAGCCAGTAGAGTGGCACCTCGTTCGTCAGTTGTAATGCTTGGTCGATGGTTGCGAGTGCTTGCTCAGACTCAC
Source organism: uncultured Porphyromonas sp. (assembly GCA_900548415.1). Taxonomy (GTDB): domain Bacteria; phylum Bacteroidota; class Bacteroidia; order Bacteroidales; family Porphyromonadaceae; genus Porphyromonas; species Porphyromonas vaginalis. Next base: position 5,266 of record URKO01000040.1, on the reverse strand, counting down.
TTAGAGCCAGCTGCGCCTGAGCTTTCATGCGGTGTAGCTCAGCTTGCTGTGACGTCTCCAGCTCGGTCGCCAAGGCGCGCTCAGCGTAGGCGATCGTCTCGCTGTGCTGATCCAGTCCGTTAGAGACTTTGGTCGCCTCATAGAGAGCCATCGGATAGTCAGGATAAGCCTCTAGTATGGTCGTCAGCTCAGCCAATGAACCCGCTAGATCGGGCTTGCGTTGCAAAGCCTGCGCTAGGTAAAGGCGACACTCAGGGTCGTCGATCTCCTCCAGCGAAGTGCGCAGAGCGCGTATCGCAAAGTCCACCTCGCCTATCTTGAGCGCCCGGAGCGCGTCAAACTTCAGCGTGTTCGCCTTGAGCGTGTCCGCCTTGGGGTCCGTTGTTTGCTCCGCTACCTCCTGCGTGACGTCAGTCGTCTCCTGCTCGACCTCTTCGGTTGAGACAGGAGACTTTTTATTTGATTTCTTGAAGCGCGAGAATAGTCCCATAGCTCTTGTCCACTAGTGGCAAAGCTCCTCGATACGCTGTGCCACCGCCTCAGCGGTGAAGCCGAGCTTCTCGTCCAGCACCGTGTAGGGAGCGGAGAAGCCGAAGCTCTCCAACCCGTGGATATGCTCCATATCCCCGACCAGGCGAAGGAGCGTCACAGGCAGTCCAGCGGTCAGACCGAAGCGTGCGCCCTCTGCGGGGATCACGCTCTCACGATATGCCTCAGGCTGATCGAAGAAGAGCCCCTCGCTCGGTATCGAGACAATGCGAAGCTTGTACCCCTTGCCCTTAAGTAGCTCAGCAGCCTGTACTAGCGTACTCACCTCACTACCCGAGGCGATGAGCGTCAGGTCGGGCGTCTCGCCAGCTGGCGTCGTATCAGAGACCACGTAAGCGCCACGCTTCAGCTGGCAAGCACGCTCATAGGTGGGGTTAGGTAAGTCCTGGATGTTTTGGCGAGAGAAGATGAGAGCAGTCGGCGTGTGGAGGTTTTCCATAGCCATCTGCCAGGCGACCGTAGCCTCATGCACATCAGCTGGACGTAGCACCTGTAGGGCACGACGACCCGAGTGGTTGTGCAGATGCTCGAGGAGACGTATCTGCGCCTCCTGCTCGACCGGCTCGTGTGTAGGCCCGTCCTCACCAACTCTAAAGGAGTCGTGTGACCAGATGAAGATGACCGGTTGCTCCATCAGCCCAGCCATACGGACGACAGGCTTCATATAGTCTGAGAAGACAAAGAAGGTACCGCACGCTGCACGCATACCGCCATGCAGGGTGATACCCACGCAGATCGCTGCCATCGTAAGCTCCGAGACACCAGCCTGGAGGAACTTGCCTGAGAAGTCGTCCGCCTCCAGTGCCTTCGTACCCTTGAGATAGCCGTCCGTCTTGTCCGAGTTAGAGAGGTCGGCCGAGGCAACGATCATATTATCCACCCGCTTCGCCAGTTCACTCAGCACTGTTGCCGAGGCGGCACGCGTAGCCTGATTAGCCTTCTGAGCGATCTCCTGCCAAGCTACATCGTAGGTAGGCTCTGCAGCAAACCAACGGTCATAGAGCTTCGCCTGATCAGGGTGCTCCTTCTTGTATTTCTCCTGGATCTTGTACTGACCATCCCAGTAGGCGATCAGCTCCTTGCGACGCTCAGCGTAGAAGGCAGCCACATCCTCATATATGGTAAAAGGATTGTTCGGGTCAGCACCCAGCGCCTCCATCGTCTTAGCATACGAAGCACCCGCCTTAGAGATCGGTTGGCCGTGCGTTGCGATCAGATTTGCCAGCGGATTACCTTCCTCGTCGACCGCCTTGTAAGCCATATTGGTATAGCCAATGATAAGCGTCGGCGCGCCTGTCTCTTCGGAAGTCTCAATAGCGTCTTGTAGCACCTGACTCAGCGCTGCGGGGTCATTGCCCGGCACCTCAAAGACGTTCCAGCCCCACGCATCATACTTAGCCGCAACGTCCTCAGCCGTGATATCCTCAACACGCGTCGAGAGCTGTATGTCGTTGCAGTCGTAGTACATGATCAGGTTGTCCAGCCCTAGGTCGCCAGCAATGCGCCCCGCACCCTGACTGATCTCCTCCTGGATACCGCCATCAGAGATAAAAGCGTAGATACGTTGTGGCATCAGCGTATCGCCAAGACGGTGCTGGAGAAACTTAGCCGCGATGGCGGCACCCACAGCGTAGGTGTGTCCCTGTCCCAGCGGACCACTCGTGTTCTCGATCATACGGCTACGCGATAGCTCTGGGTGTCCAGGCGTAGGACTGCCCCACGAGCGGAAAGCTGCCAGCTCCTCCATCGTAAAGAATCCCGCCAGTGCCAACTGTGCGTAGAGCATCGGCGACATGTGGCCAGGATCCATAAAGAAGCGATCCCGTGCGGGGTGCTCCGGGTTACGTGGGTCATAGCGCAGTTGCTCGGAGAAGAGGACCTGGATAAAGTCCGCTCCGCCCATAGCCCCACCAGGGTGGCCACTCTTAGCGCGCTCGACCATCGAGATAGCGAGGGCGCGGATATTGTCGGCAGCACGCTCAGCGATGCTCATAGGCTGCTCTTGGGTTGATGAAGTCTGATCAGTCATTTTGTTGCTCATAATGCGATAGAGGTTCTTTACTTAAAGGTGAGACCTACGTCTCACGGGTAAAACTTACGACTTCAAAGGTACGAAAATTAGAGATTAGCTCTTAGCTGTTGGCTGTTGGCTGTTGGCTAGAACCCCTGCGTCCGTTACTGCTCCCTACAGGATTCAGTCACGGCTAGTATCGAGTCATAGTGTGTCCGTCATCCCCCCACGTCGTCCTGTAGGGACGCACGATCTGTGCGTCCGTCCCCGTTAAAGGTTACGATGTCCAGCTTTTACGATGACGGATTACTCGTCTTGCTTTGACACAACGGACGCCCTCCCGCTAGACACTCATCGTGCGTCCCTACAGGGTTCAGTCACGGCTAGTATCGTCAAGATCGTTCGACAACGGACGCACAGATCGTGCGTCCCTACAGGATTCCGTCACGGCTAGTGTCGTCAAGATTGTTCGACAACGGACGCCCTCCGGCTAGACACTCTCGAGCGTCCCTACAGGATTCAGTCACGGCTAGCCTCGAGTCTTAGTGTGTCCGTCATCCCCCCACGTCGTCCTGTAGGGACGCACGATCTGTGCGTCCGTTGTGTCCAAACGAGACGTATAGCGAAATGTAGGGACGCTCGGTCGGGCGTCCGTCCCCGTTAAAGGTTACAATGTCCAGCTTTTACGATGCGAGCTATTCGTTCGCCTCCCTCCGATGGCTCTAGCTAACAGCCAAAGGCTAACAGCCAACAGCCAATCTTTAATCTCTAATCAAAAAAGGGGCGAACCATCGTTCGCCCCTTTTTTGATTCTAGTGCCTTACCACTACTCGGTAAGTCTCGCCCGCTACGCAGACTAGGTAAACCCCGTCCGCATAGGGTGTCAGGTCAATCTGTAGCACGCCTCGACCATCGGCACGACCCGCATAGAGCCGTTCGCCCGTCATGCTGTGCAGCGTCACCTCGCTGGCAGGTGCTACACCCTCCACAACTAGGTGGTCAGTCGCGGGGTTCGGGTAGAGCTGGGTTTGCTGCGTGATGGTCGTCTCCACGCCCGTGTGATCCACAAAGGTCGCCTTGATGGTCACATTATCCGTGACGACCACCTTCTTCGTCGTAAGGATATCCGCACTATTAGCGGTGAGAGCCGTCAGCTTGTAGCCAGTAGCGGGTATAGCTTCTATGGTCAGCTCTGTGCCGTAGGCAACTGTATTAAGGTTGCTAGCACCTGTGATAGTGACGGAGCCTCCGCGAGTTGACTCATCAGTTACAACAAAAGTAGGCTTATCTGCTCCTGTATAGTCGTACCATATATCGCGATAACGATCCCGCCTGAACTGAGTATTCCAGCCTTTAGCTTTGGCGATCTCTACATGGTCCGAGAGGCAAACGTTTCCTTCACGCTCACTCGTCTCATTAAACACTCTAAAAAGTCCCACCTCTTTACCTTGTAAGTCTGGCAAACTATTGACCAGCTTAGTCATCTTGCGCTCCTTAATCTGATTGATATCACAAATCAGTGAGTCGATGCTAGGACTGTTTGATAGATCTATTTCTATTACGAGGATCTTCTCAAGCGCGGTGAGATCGCCGCTCCCGGCTGGAGCCCGGCAAAGATCAGCTTTGCCCTGTGCCTGGATAAAGACGGTCAGGTGACGCAGGTGGTCCCAACGATGGAAGAAGTAATAATGGGAAAGAAAACCGTCCTGCGTCCACAGTCGATGATTCTGCCGTCGGCGGTAAAGCGCACCGTTGGCATTGCATCCAACTTCCTGTGGGACAATTCCGCCTATCTGCTGGGCGTTGACCAGAAAGGGAAGTCGGAACGTAGCCGGGACTGCTTCCGCGCCGCCGCAAGACTTCACCATGCCGTATTGGATGATGTGGATTCGCCCATTGCCAAAGCGATACTGGCCTTCTTCGACACCTGGCAGTCGGAAAAAGCGATGGAACACCCCGCATTGTCCGGGCAGTACGAGGCGGTCACCGCAGGCGGGAATCTGTTGCTCCGGATAGATGGCTGCTATTCTTATGAGGATGCCGCCATCTGTGAGGCATGGCAGCGGTACAGGGATGGCGCAGATGAGAACGCTGTGAGGATGCAGTGCCTTGTCACAGGCCGTGAGGATGAGATCACTGCCACCCATCCCGCCATCAAGGGTGTGCGGGACGCCCAGTCCAGCGGTGCGGCGCTGGTGTCATTTAACGCACCGGCCTTTTGTTCCTATGGACGGGAACAAAATTATAATGCGCCGGTGGGCAAATACGCTGCTTTTGCCTATACCGCCGCTCTGAACCATCTGCTGGCTAAAAGAGACAATGTGCAGGTCATTGGCGATACCACCATCATCTGCTGGGCGGAGGGCGCAGAGCCGGTTTATCAGGACTTGTTCATGTCCTTCATGTCCGGCAATATGCCATCGACCATATCAGAGCAAGATCTGCAAGCAGTTCTCAGTAAACTGGCAAAATGCGAGCTATGCAATGACTTGGGCGTCGACCCAAACCGCACCTTTTACATTCTGGGTCTGGCGCCCAATGCGGCCCGACTTTCTGTTCGCTTCTTCCTGCGGGACAGCTTCGGCAAGCTGATGCAGAACGTCAACGAACACTACGAACGGCTGGAGATCGTGAAGCCTGCTTACGCGAAGGGCGGCGTACTGTCCCTGTGGGCGCTGCTGCGGGAGACGGTGAATCTCAATTCCA
>URKO01000039.1 GCA_900548415.1 uncultured Porphyromonas sp. | reverse complement strand
TACTCGATGGTGACTCACAGATAGCAGTTAGCAGGATGGCGTCCCTATAAGTTGCACTTTAGGGATTTGCTGAATTGTGTGGTGGGTTACTTTTTGCCGATTGGTGTAGATTGGGTACTTTTGCATTGGAGCTGGAGACAACTCCCTGAGCTTACGATCGTATAGACCTTAATTTCTGACTTTACAGAACGATAATAATATGAAGATAGCTATAGTAGGTGCCAGTGGAGCTGTGGGGCGTGAGTTCCTACGTCTCTTAGAGCATCGAGACTTCCCGATTGATGAGCTACGACTCTTTGGCTCGTCTCGCAGTGCTGGCAGTGAGATCACTTTCCGTGGTAAGGAATACAAGATAAAGCTCCTAGCTCAAAACGATGACTTTAAGGACATCGACATCGCTTTTGTCTCTGCTGGTGGGCAGACGGCTCTAGACTTCGCCAGTACGATCACGAAGCATGGCGCTCTGATGATCGACAATTCGAGTGCCTTCCGTATGGACCCTGATGTACCTCTCGTCGTGCCTGAGGTCAATGGAGCTGATGCGCTAAACCCTGCCAAGCGGATCATAGCCAACCCGAACTGCAGCACGATCCAGATGATCGTGGCACTGGCTCCGATCCATGCGCTGAGTCCCATAGAGCGTGTGCATGTGGCTACCTACCAGGCTGCGAGCGGTGCAGGGCATGATGCGATGCTAGAGCTGGAGGGGCAGGTGCGTGACCAAGCGATGGGCAAGCCGCTGCAGACGAAGGCTTTCGGCAATCAACTCCTATACAACCTCATCCCTCAGATCGACATCTTTACCGACAATGACTACACGAAGGAGGAGATGAAGATGTACAATGAGACCTGCAAGATCCTGCACGACGATGAGATACGCGTCAGTGCTACCTGCGTACGCGTCCCCGTGCTGCGTGCTCACAGCGAGGCTATCTGGGTGAAATGTGCTGAGCCACTAACGGTCGAAGAGGTACGCGAAGCAATGTCAAAGCAGAAGGGACTACTCCTGATGGATGATCCCGCCAAGCGTAGCTATCCGATGCCCCTACACTGCTCTATGCAGGAGCCAGTCTATGTAGGACGTCTGAGGGCTGACCTCGCCGAGCCTGGCTGTGTCACCTTCTGGTGCGTGGCTGACCAGATCATGAAGGGCGCTGCGCTGAATGCTATTCAGATTGCTGAGTACCTGATTCAGGAGGGCGCTTTTGCTAAGTAAAGCCTTGATTCATTAGAGTGAACATGGAGCAAACGAGCGAGAGCAATCCGCAGGAGCTAGTCGCCTTTCTCACGCTGTGCAAGGACTACTGCGCGCTCATAGAGCATGCGTCCGAGTATAGTCGGGCGGACTTTGTACAGCGCACGTACGGCTACCTCCCAGAGATCTTTAGCTACTTATCGCAGATGCCAGCGACCTCTACGGAGGAGCTGGAGGAGTGGCTCACGGGCTACACGCAGGTGATCTCAGATGAGACGGTGAGCTACTACGAGGAGCAGGTGCGTGCGCTACTGGGCGAGGAGCTAGATCTCTTCCTCCACTACCCAGTTGGTATAACGCAAGATGGCGAGCTACAGCCGGAGCGACTCTCACGCCTCTTGGTACTGATCTACCGTGAGCTGGGTACGCCACTGCTGGTGCTTAGAGAGGATGCTGGCGAGCTACTCGTTGCGACGCTCTCGATACTGCAATACGCTTTTGACACATACCTGGGAGATGCGCTCCTATCCGCCCTGCGTGTGCTGCACTATCACAAGCATGCCGAGGGGCTGGAGGAGGACGCTGACCACTGGGCTACAGAAAGCATACAATAATAATAGAGTAAACAATCGTGCTGTCATCAATTACTAAAGAGGAGATAGGCAAACTAGACAAAGCAACCTTCACTGGTGAAATCGTTGTCGTGGACTCTCTCCCGCAAGTGGAGTCTGCCGTAGCAGCTCTAGAGCAATGTGCTATAATCGGTATGGACACGGAGTCTAAGCCTGTCTTTAAGAAGTATGAGCGTCAGTCTGTAGCACTTGTTCAGCTATCGAGCGAGAGTTGCTGCTACCTCTTTAGAATCAACAAAATAGGCATTCCGCCTCGGCTACAAGAACTGCTGGAACGTGAGGACATACTCAAGGTGGGGCTAGACCTTTGCGGGGATCGGAGACAGCTGAGGAGGTTTTCGCCAGAGTTACATCCACAAGGCTTTGTAGACCTGCAGCGACTTACCCCCGCCTACGGCATCCATGACTTGGGTCTGCAGAAGATCTATGCGATACTCTTCGGGGAGAAGATTAGCAAGCGTGCCCAGCTGACCAACTGGGAGGCGGCTACGCTAACGCCTGCACAGCAAAGCTACGCAGCACTAGACGCATACGCTTGTCTCCGCATCTATCATCGTCTAGAGTCAGAGCCGATGCCACTGCTGCACCACTTCGGGCTATGCCCTGAGCAGCCTTCCTAAGACTTTACCACAAGAGCTACACCTACCACCACCCCTATGTACCAGTTATACCTCAAGCCTCACCGTGAGGAGCCACTCCTCCGACACCATCCATGGGTCTTTTCGGGCGCACTGCAGCGCAGCAAGGAGAGCATACCACTAGGATCGACAGTGACTATCTTTAACCACGATGGCTCGCAGCAATTGGGGCAGGGAGTCTACGAGGGCGGGACGATAGCCGTCCGCATGCTGACCTTTGGTGAGGAAGAAATAGGGGAGTGGCGCACATTCTTTACCACACGTCTGAGCCAAGCGCATCAGCTGCGCAAGACGATTCTCCAGAGCCAAGACGACAGGCAGACAGACTGCTGGCGCTTGTGTTACGGCGAGAGCGACTTCATACCTGGACTAGTCATTGACATCTACCGAGAGGTGGCTGTGATACAGATACATGCGCTGAGTCTCTATCCGCTACGTCAGTTGATCGCTGAGGTGCTGTGCGAGCTACCCGAGCTAGGCGTGCACTACGTCTACGACAAGTCTGTCGAGACGCTCCCAGCGCAGACACCTAGCGACTGGATTATGCCAAATGGCTACCTAGGCAAGGCGCCCTCGGCAGAGTATGATCGGACGGTGCAGGAGTATGGTTACAGCTTCTTGCCAGACTGGGAGCGGGGGCAGAAGACTGGCTTCTTCGTGGATCAGCGTGACAACCGGCGTCTTGTCGAGTCGTACGCTCGGGGTCGCAACGTCCTCAACATCTGCTGCTACTCAGGGGGCTTCTCCGTCTATGCGCTCGGAGGGGGGGCTCAGCATGTCGTCTCAATAGATAGCTCTGCACGAGCTATATCACTCTGCGAGGAGAGTGTCGCGATCAACTTCTCTTCTGACTCAGAGACGCTCCAGAGACACGAGGCGGTCGTGGCTGATGCTTTCGACTACCTATCTGCGATCGAGACGGGAGCCTACGATCTGATCGTCCTGGATCCACCTGCCTTTGTCAAGCAGCGCAACCATAAGCAGCAAGGGCTGGGAGGGTATAGACGATTAAACGAATTAGCACTCAGAGCGATCGCCCGTGGTGGACTGCTCTTCACATTTAGCTGCTCGCAAGCTGTCACGATGGAGGAGTTTACCCTAGCCGTGATGACGGCTGCCACACTTGCGGGACGAGAGGTGCGCATCCTCAAGCGTTTGGGACAGAGTCCCTGTCATCCGATCAACATCTTTTACCCAGAGGGGGAGTATCTCAAGGGGCTGCTCCTCTATGTCTCTTGATTCATGTCATCTAAGCCCAAAGAGCCCACCTCAGACCTACTATCGCCACAGACGACTAGTGCCGTGGCTGGTGGTATCGACTGCGAGCAGCTCTTTGCCTTGATGACGCAACAGCTCACGCTAGTCGTTGACACAAGACGCTCCGGCAAGCTGTATAGCCTTCTGCAGAAAGAGCTAGAGACCCCAACTGACAATCTTAAGTACCTTCAGACAGAGGGACTACACTGGCTACACCGTGCGGCTCGTCACGACTCGCTCCCAGCGATCGACTACCTAGTTAAGCTCTATCAGTCGCATGCCGACAGGGTTGCGCAAACCTGTCTGAGACGCTACCTGCGCCAGAGGGTCGCTCTGCGGGGAAATGTGGAGGATCTCTATGCTCTGGCACTACACTTAACAAGCCCGCAGACGGGACTGAGGAAGAACTACCGAGAGGCGAGCGACTGCCTGCGCATGGCTATACAGCTAGGGCATCCGAAGTCTCATCTCCTCTTAGCGCAAATGTATCAGCGTGGCTTGGGCGTGCTGCGTAGTCACGAGCAGTATCTCTATCATCTAGAGACGGCTGCCGAAGCGGGGCTTGTGGAGGCGCAGATAGCACTTGCTAGGGCTTATGCGCAGGGTGGGCTCTTCGTCCAGATGGATCGGGTGGAGTACTGGCTCACGGCAGCCTTTAGGCAAGATGCTCCCGAAGCGTGTTACCTGCTAGGCAAGCTGTGGTATCACCAAGATGGAGACTGCTACAGGTCTCGTGTCGTCTCCTTGTGGGAGCGAGCCGCTGAGGCGGGGATCCCCGAGGCGTGCTATGAGATAGGGCGGATGCTCCTGACAGATCCGCTACAACCCGATCGCCGTACGGAGGCTATCCGCTACTTGTGCCAGGCAGCGCAGGGCGGTGTCTTCCTGGCGAATCAGCTACTCTATAGACATCATTACGACGCTAGTGGACGCTACATCGGTATGCTTCGTGAGTCCCTCTCGGAGTATGTCGCTGAGGAGCAGATGCTCTTTTGAGTCCCAAGGAAGTCTTACTTTAATAAACGAACAAACGAATATGAAAACGCACTTAGTCAAGCAGGGAGCTTATCTCTCGCAAATCGATAATCAACGAGGCCGCAGCGTAACGGTAGACCTCCCAGTCGCCTCTGGCGGTACGGCACAAGGACCTACCGCCTTCGAGCTCCTCGCCATGTCGCTCAATGGTTGCATCGCGACGATCTTTACTACGATGGCTGAGAAGAAGCGTCTTACCATCGAGCATCTAGAGATAGATCTAGAAGCGAAAACGACAGATGGCGAGATGGACGCGATCGACTACACGCTACGAGTTAAGACGACCGCCACGGATCAGGAGCTGGAGAAGTGCCTCGAGCTGACCGAGAAGGTCTGCCCCGTAGGGCGACTCTTCCATCGTGCTGGCGTCCCTTTCACCCATCGCATCGAGCGACTATAAGGCGCACTTTCCTCTAGAGAAGGCCACAGCAATACAAAGCAAAACCCCACCATTGTACACTCACAATGGTGGGGTTTTGACGTTTAGAGCGGTTAGCTCGGGAAGCTTGTTAAGCACCCCTCAAGCCAGCTCTTAGCTTCTTCTGGCTAGCCACACTTTGAGGAGCCACAGTTGGTGCAGATGAGGCAACCCTCCTGATAGACTAGCGTGTGCTGTCCGCAGTTAGAGCAGGCGGCAGATACGGCTGTACCGCTAGGTAGGTAACTCTTGAGAGCGCGAGCCACACCGTTCTTCCAGGTGTTGATGCTCTCATCGTTGAGCTCCATGCCCTGGACAAGGTTGATGACCTGGTCTATCGGCATCTGGTAGCGGAGGACGCCAGAGATGAGCTTGGCGTAGTTCCAGTACTCGGGGTTGAACTTCGTGTCTAGACCCTCTACCGTGGTCTTGAAGCCACGCTTGTTGTGAAACTGGAAGTCGTAGTGCTTCGTGCCATCCTCGTCGTAGCTGCGGATGATCTTACCCTTCGTCACGCTCTTGGGGAGCATGATACCCTCGTCATCGTCTGCGATACCTGTGAAGACCTCGTAAGGCTTACCGTCGAGCAAACCGACGAAGGCGATCCACTTCTCCTTATTGTTTTGGAAGCGTACGATATCAGCCTCTAGGACCTTGGGACGCTTGTGTACAGCCTGAGGCATAGATGTAGGCTCTACGGGGATCTCCGCAGCGGCCTCTTGCTCAGCCTTTGCTTGCTTCTCTTTCTTCTGCTGCTCCTCCGAGATGAGCACGCCTGAGCGAGAGCCCTCACGGTATACGGTGCAGCCCTTGCAGCCAGCCTTCCACGCCTCAATGTAAAGCGTAGCCACCATCTCCTGAGAGATGTCCGAGGGGAGGTTGATCGTCACGCTGATGCTGTGATCCACCCATTGCTGTATGCGTCCCTGCATCTTGACTTTGGCGACCCAGTCCACATCGTTGGCAGTAGCCTTGTGATAGGGCGACTTAGCGACCAGCTCTTGCAGCTCTTCGTGCGAATAGTTCTTCTCGGAGTCGTAGCCGTTGGTCTTCATCCAGGTGAGGAAGTTGTGGTGGTAGACCGTGTACTCCTCAAAGGTGTCGCCCGTCTCGTCGGTGTAGTCCACCTTGACGTTCTTGTCATTAGGATTGACCTTGCGTCTGCGCTTGTAGACAGGCATAAAGACCGGCTCGATACCTGACGAAGTCTGCGTCATAAGGCTCGTCGAACCCGTAGGAGCGATGGTCAGCATCGCTATATTACGACGGCCGAACTTCTTCATCTCCTCATAGAGCTTCGGATCAGCCTTGGCAACGCGCTGGATAAAGGGGTTGTCCTTCTCACGCTCTGTGTCATAGAGGTCAAAGGCTCCGCGCTCCTTAGCCAGCTCTACTGAACTTGCATAGGCTGATAGACAGAGCGTCTTCTGCACCTCCTCTGCAAAGCTGATAGCCTCGTCCGAACCGTAGCGCATGCCCATAGCTGCGAGCATATCGCCCTCGGCCGTGATGCCGACGCCCGTACGACGTCCGAGGAGGGTCTTGCGCTTGATCTTGCGCCACAGCTCACGCTCCGCAGCTTTGACCTCTTCGGTCTCCGTATCTGAGGCGATCTTCATGAGGATCGCATCGATCTTCTCCGCCTCTAGGTCAATGATGTCGTCCATGATGCGGAGCGCCTTAGCAACATGCTCCCGGAAGAGATCAAAGTCAAACGAAGCCTCTGCCGTAAAGGGGTTGCGCACGTAGCTGTAGAGGTTGATCGCCAGCAGACGGCAACTATCGTACGGACAGAGAGGGATCTCGCCGCAAGGGTTGGTCGAGATAGTCTTGAAGCCTAGATCGGCGTAGCAGTCAGGTACAGACTCGCGGATGATGGTGTCCCAAAAGAGCACCCCGGGCTCAGCACTCCGCCAAGCGTTGTAGATGATCTTGTCCCATAGCTGGCGCGCCTGAATGGTGCGAGTGAACTTAGGCTCCTTCGAGTGTATAGGATAGGTCTGTACATACTCCTTGTCATCTACGACTGCCTGCATAAAGGCATCGTCGATGCGTACCGAGACGTTGGCACCCGTCACCTTGCCCTCGGTCATCTTAGCATCGATAAAGGACTCGCTGTCAGGGTGATTGATCGAGACCGTGAGCATGAGTGCACCACGACGACCATCTTGCGCTACCTCACGCGTCGAGTTGGAGTAGCGCTCCATAAAGGGCACCAAGCCCGTAGAGGTGAGGGCTGAGTTCTTGACGGGCGAACCCTTAGGACGGATGTGCGACAGGTCGTGCCCCACGCCACCACGGCGCTTCATCAGCTGTACCTGCTCCTCGTCGATGCGGATGATGCCACCATACGAGTCTGGCTCACCATCTAGGCCGATGACAAAGCAGTTTGAGAGGGAGGCGATCTGGTAGTTATTGCCAATGCCGGTCATCGGGCTGCCCTGAGGCACGATGTAGCGAAAGTGATCCATCAGATCCATCAGTTCACTCTCAGAGAGCGGGTTGGGGTAGTTGTGCTCTATGCGGACCAGCTCCCGTGCTATGCGCTGATGCATGTCACGAGGGGTCTGCTCGTAGATGTTGCCGTAGCTGTCCTTGAGGGCGTACTTGGTCACCCACACTTTGGCGGCCAGCTCGTCACCACCGAAGTACTCTAACGTGGCTTGATAAGCCTCATCAAAGGAATATGTCTTTTGCTTCACTTGAATAAATGTATGAAGGGTTAGAAAAGTAAGTCTGTTCAGAAGTCAAATTATAGAGAGACTAAATCTGACTTCGCGAAATTCTTTGCAATATTACAACCAATAATTGACGTGGG
>URKO01000038.1 GCA_900548415.1 uncultured Porphyromonas sp. | reverse complement strand
GCCCTCGTGGTTGCCCTCGTCACACTCTCATTCACGTCGTGTGACACAGATACGCCCAATCCTGAGAAGGAGATAACCGTGGGCTATGACCTATGGGTTCCTATAGATGCTTCTACCTCTGGGAAGTCAACGTCTAATGCAGATCCACACATCATCGCACGTGTCGCTGACCTGACCCAGGGCGTATTCAGCATCAAGGGGCAGGGTGTAGAGACCTCTGCATCTACCCTAACGCCTAACGTGGTGTACCATAAGGGCTACTACTACAACATCTCTCGCGAGGGTCGCTTCGGCAAGTTCCGCGTGTCCAACACGGGCGTCGAGACAATCAAGGAGTTCCCTATGCCACAGATCCTCGACCGTCGCTTCTCACACGCTTGGCTGGACGACAACACGCTCGTCATGGTCAGCTCCGTAGGTGACAAGCAGGAGATGTCTTGGGTCAAGGTCGATGTCAACAAGATGGCTATCGTTGCTGAGGGCAAGCTGAACCTACCTAAGCCTGCTGAGGACGAACTCTTCAACTCCAGCGGTCTGCTAGGCTACCGCAAGGCTGACAATATGCTCATCTTCCCTCACGTCTATATGGAGAAGTCTAAGAAGACCTCCATGCCGCTACCTCCCAAGCGTAATGAGATCTACATTGCATTCATTGATGCGAGCACGATGGAGGTGAAGAAGATCGACAAGGACACACGCTGTGAGCACCTGAGCTCTACCTCTTTTGGGGAGACACGCTGCCAGAAGACTTTCTTTGACTCTAAGGGCAACTTCTACTTTGCTGCAGCTTCCTGCAATATCCCCGAGAACGCTAAGAAGAAGAGCAGTACGAAGCAGCGCAGCTTCCTCTTCCGTGTCAACGCTGGCTCTATGGAGACGGACAAGAGCTTCGACGGCTATGCACAGCCTCGTGGTAAGATCATCACGGTCTTCCCGCTCAATGATGACGAGGTGCTCCTCTACATGCAGGACCCCGACTTCAAGGAGAAGGGCAATACTGAGTGGAGCAGCAAGAAGAATCGCTACATCTACTACTGGCTACACTGCAACATGAAGACGCAGCAGGTCGAGCATATCAAGGATATCCCCTTTAGCAATGGTAACTATGGTCAGCTAGCCGTCCGTAATGGCGACTTAGTCAGCATCGGTGCCAATGTAGAGGGTGCTCCTACGACTATCTACCAGTACAACGTCAACACCCGCAAGGTGACTAAGGGCGCCACGCTGGCTGACGGCTTCGAGATAGATCGCATCACGCCGATTGTCAAGGAGTAAACCTCTAGTACGGCTACACTAGTGGCTGAGCTACTAATACAGTTCTCCCTTTCGTGAGAGCTACATCACACGGTGCGGCTGCTGCGTTTGCTAGCGGTCGCACCGTTGCTTATTATGGGAGACTTCACAGCTTAGGAGACCTCTCTTATAAACAATGACAACCCTATAATCCTATTACATACCAACTATGCGCTGGCTTCACAAAGTACTAGGCACCGTCTGTGCTCCGCTCTTCCTCTTATGGTTGATCTCTGGAGGGGTGATGATCTTCTGCTCCTTTCCCCGCTTGGGGGACAAGGACTTACCACTACAAGACACCCTTGCATCCTCTGCGACTCTTCCCTCAGAGGCTACACTACTGGCGAAGCTCCAGCCTGGCGAAGAGCTGACAGCACTCGCACTCACCACGCATTGTGGCAAGCCGGTGTGGCGTGTGGAGACAAGCGAGGGGGAGTACTTGTGGCATGCCGACTCGCTCCTGACGACAGCAGAGGAGTCGGTGCCAGAGGCTTGGTATGAGCAGTATGCAACGCGCTTTAGCTCTGCACCCATCGTGGCGGTCGATACGATACGGCACATAGACACGTGGACGCCTTACCCGAGGATCAAGAAGGATCTGCCTCTCTACCGATACCGCTTTGACGATTCAGAGGGAACTTACCTTTATCTCTCTAGTCAAACGGGCGAGGCGGTCCAGCTATGCACCCGCTCTGAGCGTATCGGGGCGTCGTGTGGTACGATCCCCCATATGTTTTACTATTGGTGGTTAAGGCAAAACCGCACCGCCTGGCTCTGGGTCATCTCAATCTTCGCCTCGCTCGCTGTCATTGCTGCATTTACGGGGCTATACCTCGGGATACGTCTCTACGTCCGTATGTGGAGGCGGACGAAGCGGTTGCGCAGTCCCTACAAGCGCCAGAAAACTTTGCATTGGCACCTCGTCGGAGGCGTCATCTTCGGACTCTCGCTGACGCTCTTCGCCCTCAGCGGGGTCATGTCGCTCTACGACTTGCCGTCGTGGATCGTGCCTCAGCACGACACGAAGGCGAAGCGCAAGGAGGTGCAGGTCGCAGAGGCTCCACAGCTGGGCCGCTCGGATACGTATGACTACCGCTTGCTGCTAGACCTAGGTGGTGTGCAGCAGATCACTTGGCGTAGCTATGGCGGACACCCTTACTACGAAGTGCAGCGCCACGGACAGCTAGAGAGCTGGGATGCGCTGGGCGAAGCTCCACAGCCGTTGCATCTGACCAAGGAGGATATCAAAGCTAAGCTCACGCCGGTGCTGGGAACCTCCGACATGCAGATTGAGCTAATGGATCACTATGACAACTACTATGTCAGTCTAAACAACCTCTACGAGCTGCCAATCTACCGTATCTCGGCACAGGACAAGGAGTCAAGTCGTCTCTACATCAGTCCGACGACAGGGGAGACACGCTATTACAGTCTCAACGGACGGGTCAAGAAGTGGCTTTACCCCTTCTGTCACAACCTCCGCATTGGCTTTTTTGCAGAGCATCCCACGCTGCGCATCATCTGCATGCTGGTGCTGGTGCTAGGTGGTTTGGTTGTCTCGGTGAGTGGTGTAATACTCGGTTTTCGTTATCTTCGCAGAGTAATTCGTCGGGCTAAGTCTCACCGTAACAAATAGAGGTGTGCCAAGCCCGTCCAACAATAGCAAAGAGAGACTATGAAAAAGATCTATATCGCCGGCATCGGTCCTGGCAGTCCTGAAGATATAACGCCCGCTGTGCATCAAGCCCTCAGAGAGGCTGATGTGGTCGTGGGGTATGCTTACTACTTTCAGTTTATCCAAGAGTACCTACACGAGGGTGCTGAGTGCATCGACACTGGTATGCGTCAAGAGCGTGAGCGAGCTAGGCTAGCTATCGAGCGAGCCGAGGCTGGACAGACCGTTTGTGTCATTAGCTCTGGCGATGCGGGCATCTATGGGATGGCTCCGCTCCTCTATGAGATGTGCGATGAGCGGGGCAGTGATGTAGAGCTAGAGGTCTTGCCTGGGATCTCAGCCTTTCAGAAAGCAGCCGCCCTCCTCGGGGCACCCATTGGTCATGACCTCTGCATCATCTCGCTGAGTGATCTGATGACTCCGTGGGCAATCATCGAGCGACGCGCCATAGCGGCTGCGGAGGCAGACTTCGTCACGGCACTATACAACCCTAAGAGCATCAAGCGGTACTGGCAGCTAGAGCGTGTGCGCGAGCTATTTCTCAAGCACCGCTCACCCGATACGCCCGTAGGACTGGTGCAGCAGGCAGGGCGTCCCGACCAGCGCGTCTGGACGACCACCCTACGAGAGCTGGATACGCAAGATGTCGATATGTTTACCGTCCTCATCATCGGCAATAGTCAGAGCTACCTCTCAAAGGGCAAGATCGTCACACCACGAGGTTACTATCGAGACAAAGGGAGTGACGAAGAGAAGGTGGGACAGCGCATCATGAGCGAAAGCTTTCGCACGATTCTCTCGCTACTCAAGCATCCCGAGAGCTATCCGCTCGACCATCTATGGGCGATGCTACACGCTGTCCATACGACGGCCGACTTTGAGATGGAGGAGCTACTCTACAGCGACCCCAATGCGGTCTCTCGTATTTACCAAGGCTATGTCGATGGCAAGATACGCACCATCGTGACCGACGTGACGATGGTCGCTTCGGGCATCCGCAAAGGTGCCTTGGCACGCTATGGTATCGAGGTGCTCTGCTACCTGCACGACCCACGTGTGGCTGAGATGGCAGAGCGACTGGACATCACCCGCACACAGGCTGGCATACGGCTCGCCGTCGAGGAGCATCCCGATGCACTCTACGCTTTTGGCAACGCTCCGACGGCTCTCATGGAGCTGGCGCACCTCATTCGCCAGGGCAAGGCTCACCCCGCTGGAATTGTCGCAGCGCCCGTAGGCTTCGTCCATGTGTGCGAGTCAAAGCACATGGTCAAGCCCTTTCACGACATCCCTAAGCTCATCATTGAGGGGCGCAAAGGGGGCAGCAATCTAGCGGCAACCCTGGTCAACGCGACCCTCAGCTATGGCGATGCCGAGACGCTCAAGCCTGGTCGTGACTTATGAAAATCATCCTCATAGGACTTAGCGACGACCGAGAGCAGCGGTGGAGCCCAAAGCTACTGGAGCGACTCGCTGGTGAGCGCATCGTCTCGGGCGGGGCACGGCATCACGAGATCGTCCGTGACATCTTGCCAACGGAGCATCACTGGATCGACATAACCCCGCCGATAGACGACGTTATCGAGCAGTACAAGGCGTACGACACGGTCGTTGTCTTTGCCTCCTGCGACCCCATCTTCAACGGCATCGGGCAGCGCATCATGCAGCTTCTCCCCGAGGCGGAGATCGAGTTGCACCCTTACTTCCACTCCCTGCAGCTCCTCGCCCATGCGGCTCTCTTGCCTTACCAAGATATGCACGTCGTGTCGCTCACGGGGAGACCGTGGCAAGCCTTTGACGCAGCACTAATCTCCGGCGAGCGCATGATTGGCATCCTAACCGACCGCAAGGAGCACACCCCTCAGCGCATCGCCCAGCGCATGCTCGACTACGGCTACGACAACTACCGAGCCATCGTCGGGGAGCATCTGGGCAATAGGGAGCGACAGCAGCTCTCTCGCCTCTCTCTTGCGGAAATGGCTGAACGCACCTTCGCCTATCCCAACAACTTAATCCTCATTCAGACGAAGCCCTTGCCTCGTCCCTTTGGCATCCCCGATGCGGACTTCATCCCACTCAATGGACGTGAGCGGATGATTACCAAGCGGGCGATACGTCTCGAGACGCTCTCACAGCTAGACCTGCACCAGACGCACGTCCTGTGGGACATCGGCTCCTGCACCGGCTCCGTCTCCATCGAGGCTCGCCTACAGCAGCCGAGCCTGCAGGTGGTTGCCTTCGAGATACGTCCCGAGGGTGCCGAGCTTCTCGACGCCAATGCACGGCGTCATCACACCCCGGGCATCACCTTCTGCGGGGGCGACTTCCTCCTAGCAGACCTTGACCCACTACCTCAGCCCGATGCAGTCTTCATCGGAGGGCATGGGGGGCATCTGCAGGAGATCGTCGAGGAGGCGTGGCGTCGTCTCGCCGTAGGCGGGCGGATCGTCTTTAACTCCGTCTCGAGCGAGAGCCAGGAGGCCTTCAGACGAGCCATTGCTACCGTCGGTGGTTCCATCGCCTCCACGACCCGTATGCAGATCGATGACTACAACCCGATAGCTGTCTTACAAGCGACCAAAAGCACACACTAATTTGTATGAACTCAAAACCACGCATAGCGATCCTAGCCATCTCTCCCGATGGTCAGACGATCGCACTACAGATAGCAAGTCAACTGCCCGACGTTAAGCTCTATACGACACACCAGGAGAAGGCAAGCGACTCATTCACCCTGTTGCCCAGCCTTGCCGAGGGGGCTAAGTGCCTCTTTGCCGAGAGCGATGTCTTACTCTTTGTCTCCGCTATGGGGATCTGCGTTCGCACCATTGCCCCACTGCTCAGAGACAAGCATCACGACCCAGCGGTCCTCTGCGTAGACACCACGGGGCGGTATGTCATCTCCGTCGCTTCGGGACACATCGGCGGGGCCAACGAGTGGACTGAGCGCATCGCACACATACTAGGTGCCGAGCCGGTCATCACCACTCAGAGCGACCGGCAGGGGCTGTGGGCACTAGACACCTTGGGCGCAGAGATTGGGTGGAGTAGCGAGACCGCAGGCTGTAGTATGAATGCTGCCATTACCACCTTTGTCAATAAGCGCCCTGTCGCCCTGTTCCTCGAGATGCGCACCGAGGGTACCGCTTATCTAGAGCGCACCCATCCAGAGCATGTGGACCTCTACTACCGCTACGAGGATATCGACCAGAGCCGCTATGACCTGCTCATAGCGGTGAGCTATCGCCTATTGGAGGGCTTGACCATCCCTTGTCTCTACTTCCGTCCGCTGCTCCTGCACCTTGGCGTGGGGTGTCGCCATCAGGCAAATCCTGAAGGCGTCGTGGCGCATATCCTCTCCGACATTCGTGCCAAAGGGTACGCCCCTAGTGCCATCGCCACGATCAATAGCATCGAGCTCAAGCGAGGCGAACCGATTCTTGAGGAGCTCTCCCAGCACTTAGGTAAGCCTTGCCACTTCTACAGTAGTGACGAGCTAGCCGCCATCGAGGTGCCCAACCCCTCAGAGCGTGTCGCCACAGCCACGGGCTCGACGAGTGTCAGCGAAGCTTCCGCACTCGCAGCCAGTCAGGGCGGACTACTTATTATAGAGAAGCAAAAGGGCTGTCTCACACCACAGAGCGACTTTACCTATAGTCTTGCCGTAACACCCGAGGGGTTGCCCCACGGACATATAGAGATCGTCGGGGCGGGGCCGGGAGACCCTGAGCTAATCTCTGTGCGTGGTAAGCACTTCCTCGAGCGCGCCGACCTGATCCTCTATGCTGGTAGCTTAGTGCCTATCGAGCTAACCTACTATGCTAAGGAAGGTGCCACGGTGAGAAGTTCTGCCGATATGAACCTCGAGGAGCAGTTTGCCTTGATGCGGGAGTTTTATGACAAGCATGCGCTTATCGTGCGGCTACACACGGGAGACCCCGCCATCTTTGGCGCCATACAGGAGCAGATGGCACTCTTTGATGAGGCGGGTATGAGTTACCACATCACGCCTGGCATCTCCTCCTTCCTAGCTGCCGCCGCAGAGCTTAGGTCTCAGTTTACCATCCCCGAGCGTGTGCAGACCATCATCCTAACCCGCGGTGGCGGTCGCACGCCAATGCCCGAGCGAGAGCAACTGCACAAACTCGCTGCCTCGCAGAGCACGATGTGCATCTACCTCAGTGCCACCCTCGCCGAGGAGGTGCAGCGGGAGCTACTCGTTCACTACCCACCCACGACACCCGTGGCGGTCTGCTACAAGCTCACTTGGCCTGAGCAACGCATCTACCGCGGTCAACTCTCCGAGCTGGCACAGATAGTTCGTGAGCACCACCTCACGCTTACCACGCTGATGGTCGTCGGGGATGCCATCGACAACCGTGCAGGACTCTCTAAACTCTACAATGACAACTTCAAGCACCTCTTCCGTCGATGAAAGCGCCACACCCGATAGCGATTGTCTCTCTCGGTGCTGCTACGCCTGAAGATATCTCCATGCGGGCCTATGGCAAGCTCCAGACGGCAGACGAGATCTATTGCCTAGGCGAGGCAGCTCACCGAATAGTTGCTACGCTACCCGAAGGTACCGCCCTCGCTCAGCGCTGTCAAATCCTAGAGATACCGATGAGCAGTGACCGCACAGAGGCGATCCGCTACTACGAGCAGCTGGCCACTCGACTGCTAGATCAGCAGGGTAGGGGACTCGCCTGCAGCGTCGTCACCATCGGCGATGCAGGCACCTACGCCACGGTGCAGTATCTCGCTGACCTCTTACGTCAGGCTGGTGCTGCGATAGAGGTAGTGCCAGGGATACCTTATTATATAGCCGCAGCGGCAGCCATCGGTCAGGGGTTGGTGCGCCAAGATGAGTCGCTCCTCGTGCTGAGCAAAGTCTCCAGTGAGTCTCAGCTTCGCGAAGTGCTGGCGCAGGGACATACGGTGGTGGTGATGAAGCTCTCGCGCTGTGCCGACATCGTGCGTGAGGTGATAGCCGAAGGCGACTACGACTTCATCTATGCCGAGCATCTCGGCAATCCCGCTCTGGAGCTGCTCAGCAGTGATCGGGAGACGCTCCTCGCTCGTCAGTCCATCCCTTACTTTTCGCTCATCATCATACGTCCCCGCCGAGGCAGCACT
>URKO01000037.1 GCA_900548415.1 uncultured Porphyromonas sp. | reverse complement strand
TTCACCCGCCAAAAACGTTTAGGACACTATTGGAATTAGCCCTCATTGTATATAATGCGTCAGTCCAGCTTTTGGTAGTGAGGTCTAAAATGAGTACTTTTGCAGAGGGTGTATTGCAGATACGCCTCAGCTAGCTTGAGCCTGTCTTTCCTCCCCAGCCGATCTGAGGGGGACGGGATGGGTGTTTACCACCTATTATTGCTGTATACTCAGCGGGTGGGAGCGTTTTTATACTTAACTATAGTTATGGACTTACACTTACTAGAACTTAGTGACCAGGAGATAGCACGTCGCAACAGCCTAGACGAGATACGTCAGATGGGCATCAACCCTTATCCAGCAGCCGAGTATGTCGTGACGGCTCATGCGCAGGAGATACAAGACCAATATCAAGATGAGGCACCTCGCATGGAGGTGAGCATCGCTGGCCGTGTCATGAGCCGACGTATCATGGGCAAGGCTTCCTTTATGGAGCTACAAGATGCCTCGGGGCGCATACAGGTCTATGTGACGCGTGATGACCTCTGCCCAGGAGAGGATAAGGACCTATACAACAAGCTCTTTAAGAAGCTTCTCGATATTGGCGACATCGTCGGTGTCAAGGGCTTTGTCTTCCGTACCCAGACGGGCGAGATCTCGGTGCATGCTGAGGAACTGACCTTGCTGAGCAAGGCACTGCGTCCACTCCCTATCGTCAAGGCTAAGGATGATCAGGTCTTCGATGGTTTTACCGATCCTGAGTTACGCTACCGTCGTCGCTACGTAGATTTGATCGTCAACGATGAGGTGAAGGGCATCTTCATCAAGCGTACGAAGATCTTCCAGTCGATGCGCAACTTCTTCAATTCGCGTGGCTACCTAGAGGTGGATACACCTGTCCTGCAGTCTATCCCTGGTGGTGCTGCGGCCCGTCCCTTCGTGACGCACCACAATGCGCTTGACATACCGCTCTACCTACGCATCGCCAATGAGCTTTACCTCAAGAGGTTGATCGTGGGTGGCTTCGAGGGTGTCTACGAGTTTAGCCGTAACTTCCGCAATGAGGGTATGGACCGAACGCATAATCCTGAGTTTACCTGTATGGAGATCTACGTCGCCTACAAGGACTACCGCTGGATGATGCAGATGACGGAGCAGATGATCGAGCATATCTGTCAGGAGGTGCTAGGCTCTACGGCCATTCAGGTAGGGGAGCATACGATAGAGTTTAAACCTCCCTATCGTCGCCTCACGATGATCGACGCTATCCAAGAGTATGGCGGGGTCAACATTGATGGCATGGACGAGGCTGAGCTACGCAAGGTGTGCCAAGATAAGGGCGTAGAGATCGACGACACGATGGGTGTCGGTAAGCTAATCGACGAACTCTTTGGTGCCGTTGCTGAGCCACACTTGGTGCAGCCGACCTTCATCATAGACTATCCTAAGGCGATGTCTCCGCTCACTAAGGAGCACCGCGATAGGAGCGATCTGACGGAGCGCTTCGAGCTATTTGTCAATGGTAAGGAGCTGGCCAATGCCTACTCAGAACTCAATGATCCGATAGATCAGCGTCACCGCTTTGAGGATCAGCTACGTCTGAGCGAGCGTGGCGACGATGAGGCGATGTATATCGATCACGACTTCCTACGCGCTCTAGAGTTTGGCATGCCCCCCACATCTGGTATGGGTATCGGTATGGATCGCCTCGTGATGCTCCTGACGGGGCAGGAGAGTATTCAGGAGGTGCTGCTCTTCCCGCAGATGCGTCCTGAGATACAGCCTAAGCGTGACAAGGAGGAGGCTTATGTAGCCGTTGGCATTGACAAGACATGGGTGCCACTCCTGCAGAAGGCGGGCTACCTCACTGTCGCAGACCTGGCGGGCAAAGCTCCGGGCAAGGTGATGCAGCAGATGATGGATATCAATAAGAAGTATAAGCTAGGCTTGCAGATCCCCGCACTGGAGGAAATATCCAAGTGGGTGGGCGAGGAGTCTACGAAATAATCAAAGTTCACGCATGGCTCTCTCGCTAGAGGGTATAGCGTGTATACGACACAGTCAATATGGATATTGGTCGCATAGGCATACTAGGTAGTGGTAGCTGGGCTACTGCACTGGCTAAGATCTCTCTAGAGTCTACGCCTGAGATAAATTGGTATGTGCGTCGAGATGATCAGGTGCAGCACTTTAAGGCTACGGGGCATAACCCCGACTACCTCTCTAGTGCTGCTTTTGATCCTGAGAGGATAACCTTCTACACAGAGGGTTCGATCAACTCATTTTTTCGCAATAGTGACACCATCATCTTGGTGACCCCTTCGCCTTACATCAAGCACTACCTCAAGAAGGTGAAGCGTAGTAGCATGCGGGGCAAGCAGGTCATCAATGCGGTCAAGGGGATCGTGCCTGACGAAAACCTTTTGGTCTCGGAGTTCCTTATTAAGGAGTTCTCCCTGCCGAAGGAGCAGATCGGCGTGGTGAGTGGTCCTTGTCACGCTGAGGAGGTGGCACAGGAGCGTCGTAGCTACTTGACCACAGGATCTTACAGCGATGAGCTGGCGCATCTGATGGCTGACACGCTCTCGTGCGACTACATTACCTGCACCACGTCGGACGATGTGGTCGGCATCGAGTTTGCCTCGGTGCTAAAGAATATCTATGCCATCGCTGCGGGTATCTGCAACGGACTCAACTATGGAGACAACTTCCAGAGCGTCCTCATCAGCAACGCTATCGCAGAGATGAATAGCTTTGTCAATACGGTACACTTGCTCAACAGCCGTGTCATCACCAACTCAGTTTATCTAGGAGACTTGCTCGTGACCGCTTACTCTAACTATAGTCGCAACCGAACCTTCGGCACGATGATCGGCAAGGGGTACAGCGTCAAGGCGGCACAGGTCGAGATGGAGATGGTGGCGGAGGGCTACTACGGTGCTAAGTGTGTGCGCGAACTCAACACGACACGCTACCGAGTCAATATGCCGATCATGGACGCTGTCTACGAAATACTCTATAATAAGCAGTCGACCAAGGAGACCATTGAGCGGCTCTCGCTCAAGTTCCGCTAAACACTCGCTCAAAGGCCCTGCTGACGGACGAAACCTTCTAACCTAACACACGATACAACCATGAAGACAGCCGCATCGCTCATACAGATCGACACAACACATGCGCATGCTCATCTATCGGCAGAGACCATCCGCCAGGCAGAGCAAGATGCGCTCGCAGCGATTGAGACGCTACATACAGGCTCAGGCGCTGGTAACGACTTCTTAGGCTGGCTCACGCTCCCCGAGGATATGCTCGAGCGTGACCTTTGCAAGCGAGTACAGACGGTAGCCGACAGGCTTCGCCATGAGTGCCTATATATAATATGTATAGGCATCGGGGGCAGCTACCTAGGTGGCAAAGCGGTCATGGAGGCACTCGGGGACCACTTCTCCGCACATCGTCAGCCGGAGCTGGGGCATCCGCAAGTACTCTTCGCTGGAAACAATATCAGCAGTGACTATCTGCACGATTTGATGGATCTGGTCGTGGACAAGCCTTTTGGCATTGTCAATATCTCTAAGAGTGGCACGACGACCGAGCCGGCCATTGCCTTCCGCATGCTGAGCCAATACTTAGTGGCTCGTGATGGTCAGGAGGTGGCTAAGCAACGTATCGTAGCCATTACCGACAAGAAGCGAGGTGCTCTGCGTCGCCTAGCAGACGAGCAGGGATACGATACTTTCGTCATCCCAGACAACGTGGGTGGTCGCTTCTCCGTGCTGACTCCTGTGGGACTGTTGCCGATTGCTCTGGCAGGCTTTGACATTGAGGCTTTGCTCCAAGGTGCCAGCGACACGGCTCTCATGTATAGTAGTACGGAGCATCCGCTAGAGACCCCAGCCGTGCAGTATGCCGTGACCAGGCAAGCCGCCTATCGGGAGCGCGCTGTGAGCGAAGTGCTGGTCGCCTTCGAGCCTCGGCTGAGTGCCATGGGGCAGTGGTGGATGCAGCTCTTTGGCGAGAGCGAAGGCAAGGAGGGCAAGGGACTACTCCCGCTCTCTCTGACCTACACGACCGACCTGCACTCCATGGGGCAGTGGATACAGCAAGGACCCCACAACATCCTCGAGACGATGATCGTCGTCGACACGCCGCGAGACACCATCACCATCCCGACAGATGAGCAAAACCTAGACGGGCTCAACTACCTAGCAGGCGAGACGGTGCACCATGTCAATGAGCAGGCGCATCTAGGCACGCTCTTAGCGCACGAAGATGGCGGTGTGCCAGTCTTGCAGTTGCAGTTACCTCAGATTGATGCTAGGACGATTGGCGCCTTCATCTATACGATGGAGTATGCGGTCGCCGTCAGTGGCTATATGATGGGGATCAACCCCTTTGACCAGCCAGGTGTGGAGGACTACAAGCGCAATATGTTTGCCCTCCTCGCTAAGCCAGGCTTCGAGAGCGAGACGAAAGCGATGCGCCAGCGGCTCAACAAATGAACTTACGACAGATTACAACAATGACAGATACGATACAAACAACCCCCCAGAAAAGCTACCACGAGGTCATCCCTCTCCCTGAGTATGGACACCATATCCAGCACATGGTAGACCACTGCTTGACCATTGAGGATCGCGATGAGCGGACTCGGTGCGCGCACGCTATTGTCAAGGCGATGGCGATCATACAGCCCGAGCAGGCTAAGAAGTCGGAGGATCACAAAGTCCTCTGGGATCACCTCGCCGTCATGTCGCACTTCGCGCTAGACATTGACTACCCCGTAGAGCCCATTCACGAGGAGGCACTTCGTGGTGCGCCCGAACCCTTGTCCTATCCCGAGGACGATATCATCTACCGCCACTATGGTCACCTCATTCAGGAGCTGATCAAGAAAGCGTGCGAGATGCCCGAGGGTGACGAGCGCGAGGCTTTGGCACTCTCCATTGCCAACCGCATGAAGCAGGCTTATATCTTGTGGAATAAGCGTGCCGTCGACGACTACACCATCTTTAAGGACCTTTACGAACTCTCTGGCGGTAAGCTCGTGCTGACCGAAGAGGAGCACCAGCTAGACGCTGCTACACGACGCACGCCTCAGGGCCGGGGCGGCAACCGCTCTAGACGACAGTACAGGCGTCCAGCACGGGGAGGCAATAACTCCAGAGGAGGAGGTCGCCGTGGAGGCCGCCCCAATCGGTCTAGACGTTAGCTGATACAGACACTCACTATCTTACTCTTACGATACTAGCTTATGGCATCTTACATCATCGAGGGAGGTCACAGACTCCATGGCGAGGTAACCATACAGGGAGCTAAAAACGAAGCACTCCAAGTCATCGCCGCCACCTTACTAACCAGCGAAGAGGTCATCCTAGAGAATGTCCCAGACATCCTCGATGTCAACAACCTCATCAAGCTCGTAGAGCTGCTCGGTGTCGAGGTGACACGACTCAGTCACGACAGCTATCGCTTCAAAGCTCAGGAGATAGATCTAGACTTCATCGACTCTCCACAGTTCCTCCATGAGAGCAAGATCTTGCGCGGCTCCGTCCTACTCGTCGGGCCTCTCGTCGGTCGTTGTAGGCACGCCGTCTTCCCCAAGCCTGGAGGTGATCAGATAGGACGCCGTCGACTAGACACCCACCTGATCGGCATTGCCACCCTGGGGGCGGAGTGCGAGTATGATCAGGAGCATAGAGCCTTTCGCATAGAGGTGCCACACCTACGAGGAGCTTATATGCACCTCGAGGAGGCCTCCGTGACAGGTACCGCCAATGTGATCATGTCGGCTGTCCTAGCAGAGGGCAAGACCACTATATACAATGCTGCCTGCGAACCGTACATACAGCAGCTCTGCCGTATGCTCGTCTCTATGGGAGCCCGCATCTCAGGTATCGGCTCTAACCTGCTCACCATCGAGGGTGTCGAGAGACTACACGGCACGACGCATCGCATCCTACCCGATATGATCGAGGTGGGCAGCTTCATCGGCATCGCAGCTATGACGCAGAGCGAGCTAACGCTCAAGAACGTCGGTCTGCCCGACCTAGGACTCATCCCGCAGATGTTTCGCAAGCTCGGCATCGAGATCATAGAGCGAGGCGATGACCTCATCATACCCGCCAGAGAGAGCTACGAGATAGAGACCTTTATGGATGGCTCTATCCTCACCATCGCCGATGCTCCGTGGCCAGGACTGACGCCAGATCTGCTGAGCGTCTTCCTTGTCGTAGCAACACAAGCTAAGGGGACCGTCCTCATTCATCAGAAGATGTTTGAGAGCCGTCTCTTCTTTGTGGATAAGCTCATCGATATGGGCGCCCAGATCATCCTTTGCGACCCACATCGAGCAGTGGTCGTTGGCAAAGACCACCAGACCCGTCTGCGTCCAGCCGTGATGGCTTCGCCAGATATACGCGCTGGTATCGCGCTCTTGATAGCCGCTATGAGTGCCGATGGCACCAGTGTGGTCAACAATGCGGAGCAGATAGACCGTGGCTACCAGCATCTACACGAGCGACTCAACGCTCTAGGCGCTCACATCGAGAGACGCGATGAGTAGCACGACCGCTTTTACCGTACCAGAGCTCACGCCCGTTGGTCACTTAGGCAAGCCACACGGCGTGCGTGGTGAGCTAACTGCTTACCTGACCATCGAGCTGGAGACCCTCTGCAGCGACCCTAGTCGCGAAGCTTTTTACCTCTTTGCCGAGATCAATGCGCTACCCGTGCCGTACCAGCTCCTGAGCTATCGCAGCAAGGGAGACAGCTACCTGCTCACCTTGGCGCATGTCGCTGATCGCTCTATCGCTGAGAAGATGACTGGATGGCGTCTCTTCATCCCCACAGAGCTCTTGGCAGAGAGCGAGGTCGCTTATAGCTGGGATCACTTCATCGGCTACCAAGTGTTCACCCCCGAGGAGGAACCTGTCGGCACGATCCTAGAGGTCAATGACCAAACGGAAAACATCCTCCTCACCATCGAAAGTTCCGACGGCACTCAGCACTTGATCCCCATCCACGAGGAGCTGGTCGAGGCGATAGATCCCGAGAGCAAAACCATCCAGCTACACATACCCCAAGGGCTACTAGACTTGTAAGCCCAACCCTTTCCCCAAAGCAGACTACACACTATGCGACGCATCGCACTCTTTGGCTCGACAGGCAGTATCGGCACCCAGGCACTGGAGGTCATCTCCTTTCACCCCGAGCTGCTCACCGTCTATGCCCTCACCACTCATCGCAACGTACCCCTCCTCGTAGAGCAGGCGGAGAAATACCATCCGGCCGTCGTGGTCGTAGCTGACGAAAAAGCCGCCACAGAGCATGCCGCACTCCTCAAAGGGCTAACCTGCACCGTACTCGTTGGCGCCGAGGGGCTCTGCGAACTGGCGCAGCATAGCGACTACGACGTCATGCTCTCCGCCCTCGTCGGCTTCGCTGGTCTGCGCCCCACACTCCTCGCTATCGAGAGCAGGCATGAGATTGCTTTGGCCAATAAGGAGACCCTCGTAGTGGCAGGGCAACTCATCATGCGCTCTGCACGGGAGTACGGCGTACGCATCCTCCCCGTGGACTCGGAGCACTCCGCCATCTACCAATGCTTGATGGGGGAGGAGACTCCTCTAGAGCGTATCTGGCTCACGGCCAGTGGAGGTCCCTTCTGGCAGATGCCTCTCGAACAGCTAAGCCAGGTCACCGTAGCAGATGCACTGCATCATCCACGCTGGTCGATGGGTGCTAAGGTGACAATCGACTCGGCGACGATGATGAACAAAGGCTTTGAGATGATGGAGGCGTGCCACCTCTTTGCCGTCGCAGCAGATCAGATCTCTATCTTGATACACCCTGAGAGTGTCGTGCACTCGATGGTGCAGTTTGCCGATGGCTCGGTCAAGGCGCAGCTAGCCGTCCCCGACATGCGTCTTCCGATCAGCCTAGCGCTCCATGGTGGTGTGCGTGAGCCGCTACCCATAGCGCGCCAGCCGTTTGTCGGCACATCGCTTCACTTTGAGGAGCCAGACGCAGCTCACTTCCCCTGCTTGGGACTAGCCTTCGAAGCGTTCCGACAGGGCGGCAATATCCCTTGCTTGCTCAATGCTGCCAACGAGGTCGCTGTGCGCGCCTTCCTCGATGGGCGGATCGGCTTCACCGAGATAGCGCGTCTCATCGAGCCAATCATGACGGTCGTACCCTACGACGCCACCCCGACGCTCGAAGCACTGCTGCACTACCACGACCAGGCGACCGCCTTAGCCACGGAGC
>URKO01000036.1 GCA_900548415.1 uncultured Porphyromonas sp. | reverse complement strand
CATGAGGTCGTGTGAACCTGTGAGGTGAGCCTTCCTTTTCGTTGCTTATAATATCTATGAGGAGACTATATAGGGTACTCCTGAGATAATCTTTTCGATAGAGCTGCTATACGAGCAACTCTGTGAGGCAGTTGTTACTTAGCGGGAGCGGTCTCGGAGGTCTTCTCCTCGTCGATCTTCTTAGCGCGGTAGCTGGCGTCAGATCCAGTCTGACGGCTCTGTGCCTCGATCTCGTCATGCTCCTTCTGCGACATGACGAGGAGCTTGTCATACTCGGGTAGACCTGTACCTGCGGGGATGAGGTGACCACAGATGACATTCTCCTTGATGCCCTCGAGCTTGTCAGCCTTGCCCGAGATGGCCGCATCGTTGAGTACCTTGGAGGTCTCCTGGAAGGAAGCCGCCGAAATGAAGCCTCGCGTCTGTAGCGCAGCCTTTGTGATACCCTGTAGGATCTGATTGGTCGTGGCAGGCATCGCATCTCGTGCTACAGCGGGCTTGAGGTCACGACGCTTGAGCGAGCTATTCTCATCACGTAGCTTACGGCTCGAGATGATCTGTCCAGGCTTCATGGTGGTGGAGTCACCAGCATCGGTGATGACCTTCATACCCCATAGCTTGTCGTTCTCCTCGGTAGCATCGTTTTTGTCTACAATCTGCTGAGGCATCAGGAGGGTATCTCCTGGGTCGATGACCTGTACCTTGCGCATCATCTGGCGGACGATCACCTCAAAGTGCTTATCATTGATCTTCACACCTTGTAGACGATAGACGTCCTGCACCTCGTTGACGATGTACTCCTGTACGGCCGTGGGACCCTGGATGGCGAGGATGTCTGCTGGCGTGATAGCACCCTCGGAGAGGGGCATACCTGCACGTACATAGTCGCCAGGCTGTACGAGGATCTGCTTCGTAAGTGGTACGAAGTACTTACGGATCTCACCTAGACGAGAGGTGATGGAGATCTCCTGATTGCCACGCTTGACGCCAGCGAAGTCGATGGTACCATCGATCTCGGCTACGACAGCAGGACTCGAAGGGTTGCGCGCCTCAAAGAGCTCCTGAACACGTGGTAGACCACCCGTGATATCACCTGCACCAGAGATAGCGCGAGGTGTCTTGGTGATGATGTCGCCCTGTGTGATCATATCGCCATCCTCCTTGACTAGGTGAGCACCGACGGGGAGGTTGTACGAGCGAAGTACATTGCCCTGCTCGTCTAGTATCTGAGCTGTCGGGATGAGGTTGTTCTTGACACCTTGCTTGCGGATGATGACTATCTCCTTGTGTGAAGCACTCTCGTCGGTCTCGTACTCGAAGGTGACCTTCTCAACAAGATTCTCGAAGACAAGACGACCTGAGAACTCGGAGACGAGTGCCGTATTGTGTGGGTCAAAGTTGAGTAGCGTATCGTCTTTGCTGACGGTAGCTCCGTTTGCAAAGAAAATGGTGCTGGCATAGGGTACCAACTCGTGCTGCAGTATGACACCCGTCTTGGGGTCTAGAATGCGTAGCTCGGCGGTACGGTTGACCACGATGTGTGCGGGCCGCAGATTGCCGTCTCGTCCAGCACGCTCTACGTCTACGTAGCGGATGTCTGAGTACTCGATGGTACCAGAGAATCGTGCACGTACGGTAGCATCGGTCTCTTGGTTGCTTGCTGTACCACCAGCGTGGAAGGTTCGTAGCGTCAGCTGCGTACCCGGCTCACCGATAGCTTGCGCTGCGATGACACCGACCACCTCGCCTCGCTGTACGAGTTTGTTGGTGGCGAGGTTGCGACCGTAGCACTTGGCGCAGACACCGTTTTTCGTTTCGCAGGTGAGTACGGAGCGTACCTCGACAGTCTCGATACCAGCCGCGGTGATGGCAGCTACAGCTACCTCGTTGATCTCCTCACCAGCACGTACGATATACTCGCCAGTCTCGGGGTGCTTGATGTCATGGACGGATGTACGACCGAGGATGCGCTCACCGAGGGTGGCGACGACGGTACTATTCTTCATCACGTCAGCCATCTCGATGCCTCGCAGTGTGCCACAATCCTCCTCAGAGATGACGACATCGTGCGATACATCCACGAGACGACGTGTCAGGTAACCCGCATCAGCCGTCTTAAGTGCGGTATCGGCCAGACCCTTACGAGCACCGTGTGAGGAGATAAAGTACTCCAGCACGGAGAGACCCTCCTTGAAGTTGGAGAGAATAGGGTTCTCAATGACCTGTCCGCCACCAGAACCACTCTTCTGAGGCTTAGCCATCAGACCACGGATACCAGCGAGCTGACGAATCTGCTCCTTCGAACCACGAGCTCCCGAGTCCATCATCATGAAGATGTTGTTGAAGCCTTCGTCGTCTTGAGCTAGCTGTCTCATCAGGGAAGCGGTGATCTTGTTAGAGACGTTACTCCACGTGTCGATGATCTGGTTGTATCGCTCGGTATTGGTGATGAAGCCCTCGTTGTACTGTGCAAAGATCTCCTCGACACGCTCATTGCCCTCAGAGACGAGCTTCTCCTTGTCCTTAGGAATGACGACGTCTTGCAGACGGAAGGAGAGACCTCCCTTGAATGCCATGTAGTATCCGAGGTTCTTGATCTTGTCTAGGAACTGTGCGGTCTTGGCAAAGCCACACACCTTGATCACATTGGAGATGATAGAGCGGAGAGCGCCCTTACCCAGAGTCTCGTTGATGTAACCGACCTCGGTGGGGACGTTTTCATTGACCATGATACGTCCCATAGAGGTCTCGATGATCTTGCTGACGAGCTGACCGTCCTCGAGAACGTTGTCAATGCGTACGTTGATCGGTGCGTGAATGTCTAGCTTGCCCTCGTTGTACGCAATCCGAGCCTCCTCGACACCATAGAAGGTGAGTCCGCTACCCTTGACCCCCTTGCGGATCTTGGTGATGTAGTAGAGTCCCAAGACCATATCCTGTGAGGGAACGGTGATAGGTGCACCATTGGCAGGGTTGAGGATATTGTGTGAGGCGAGCATGAGTAGCTGTGCCTCGAGGATAGCTTCGTTGCCTAGGGGTAGGTGCACAGCCATCTGGTCACCATCGAAGTCCGCGTTGAAAGCGGTACAAGCCAAGGGGTGTAGCTGGATAGCTTTGCCCTCGATCATCTTGGGCTGGAAGGCTTGTATACCTAGACGGTGTAGCGTCGGAGCACGGTTGAGTAGTACGGGGTGCCCCTTCATGACGTTCTCAAGGATCTCCCAGATGACGTTGTCACGACGATCTACGATACGCTTGGCGCTCTTGACGGTCTTGACGACACCACGCTCGATGAGCTTGCGGATGATAAAGGGCTTGTAGAGCTCAGCTGCCATATCCTTAGGCAGACCGCACTCATGCATCTGTAGCTCAGGACCGACGACGATGACGGAGCGTGCCGAGTAGTCTACACGCTTACCGAGTAGGTTCTGACGGAAGCGACCGGGCTTACCCTTGAGGCTGTCAGAGAGAGACTTGAGGGGACGGTTGTTTTCGCCCTTGAATGCGCTAGACTTACGTGAGTTGTCGAGGAGTGAGTCGACAGCCTCTTGGAGCATGCGCTTCTCATTGCGAATGATCACCTCGGGGACGCTCTGCTCTAGGAGTCGCTTGAGACGATTGTTACGCAGTATGACACGACGATAGAGCTCGTTGAGATCACTTGTTGCAAAGCGACCACCATCGAGCGGTACAAGTGGACGCAGATCGGGAGGAATGACGGGTACGACCTTGAGGATCATCCACTCGGGGCGGTTGATATCCTTAGATGCGCGGAAGGACTCGACGACGTTGAGGCGCTTGAGGGCGTCTAGACGGCGCTGCTGTGAGGTCTCTGTCTGAGCTTTGTCGCGTAGCTCGTAAGAGAGGCTATCTAGATCTAGGTTAGAGAGCATCTCATAGAGTGCCTCGGCACCGATCTTTGCGACAAACTTGTCTGGGTCGCTCTCTGGCAGGTCGTAGTTGTCTGGGTGGCTCTGATCAATCTCGTCTAGCTTAGCTTGATACTCCTCCTCGGTGAGGATCGTATTGACCTCTAGGTCAGAGACACCGCTCTGCAGTACGATATACTTCTCGTAGTAGATGATCGCCTCAAGGTCTTTTGACTTGAGATTGAGCAGTGAGGCGAGCTTGTTAGGTAGACTGCGGAAGTACCAAATGTGCGCAACGGGTACAGCAAGCTTGATATGCCCAGTGCGCTCACGACGCACTTTCTTCTCCGTAACCTCTACACCACAACGGTCGCAGATGGTACCACGGAAGCGTATGCGCTTGAACTTACCACAGTTGCACTCGTAATCTTTGACTGGACCGAAGATTCTCTCGCAAAAGAGTCCGTCACGTACTGGCTTGTATGTTTTATAGTCAAGAGTATTCGGATTCGTAACCTCTCCATGTGATGCCGCTAGGATCTCCTCAGGTGATGCCAGAGAGAGCCTAATGGATGAAAAGGTTGTCTTGCTCTTAGGGGCTGTCTTGTATGCCATAACTTAAGTCTGACTATATATAGTGTGTAAGGATAGGGGAGGGATTACTCAATATGTACGCTGAGGGCTAGACCCTTGAGCTCATTGAGTAGCACGTTGAGAGACTCGGGGAGACCAGGCGTGGGCATGTTGTCGCCACGTACGATCGCCTCGTAAGCCTTAGAGCGACCCACGACGTCATCACTCTTGATGGTGAGGATCTCCTGAAGGACGTGTGCCGCACCGAAGGCCTCCAGTGCCCACACCTCCATCTCTCCGAAGCGCTGACCTCCGAAGTTGGACTTACCACCGAGAGGTTGCTGTGTGATCAGTGAGTACGGACCGATCGAGCGGGCGTGCATCTTGTCATCGACCATGTGACCCAGCTTGAGGAAGTAGGTGACACCTACGGTCGCCTCCTGGTCAAAGGGCTCGCCTGTACCGCCATCGTAGAGCTTCATCTGACCACCACGTGGTAGACCAGCTTTGTCGGTCCAAGCATTGAGATCATCGAGTGTAGCTCCATCGAAGATAGGAGTTGCAAACTTGACGCCTAGCTTCTGTCCAGCCCACGCTAGAACGGCCTCAAAGATCTGTCCTAGGTTCATACGTGAAGGCACACCCAGCGGGTTCAGGCAGATGTCTACTGGAGTACCATCTGGCAGGTAAGGCATATCCTCACGACGTACGATCTTGGATACGATACCCTTGTTACCATGTCGTCCAGCCATCTTGTCGCCGACCTGTATCTTACGCTTCTTAGCAATCAGGATCTTAGCGGTCTGGATGATGCCTGAGGGCAACTCATCTCCGAGGGTCTCATCGAGCTTGCGTCTATTGACCTCTGAAATCGTGACCTTGTCCTTCTTGATATAGTTAGCGATCGTCTGCTTGACAAGTTCATTAGTATGCTCGTCTTTGGTCCAGTCAGACATGCGCAAGTCATTGTAGTCTAGCTCGAGGAGCAGAGACTTGGTGATGCGCGTCCCTGCCTTGACCTTGACGACACCGATGTAGTCGACGAAGTCTGTTGCTGTGACCTTGTGCTTCTTTAGGATGATCTGCAGCTTGGAGACCAGCTCGTCCTTGAGTGCCGTTTGTAGCTTGGAGAGCTCCTCCTCATAGCGCTGGTTGATCTTACGGGTCGCTGCTATACCTCCCTTACGATTGGCTCGTGAGTAGAGCTTCGTGTCGACGACGACACCCTTGAGTGAGGGCGAAGCCTTGAGCGAAGCGTCCTTGACATCACCAGCCTTGTCGCCAAAGATGGCTAAGAGTAGCTTCTCCTCAGGAGTGGGGTCGGACTCGCCCTTTGGCGTAATCTTACCTACTAGGATGTCTCCTGGTACGATGCGAGCACCGACACGAACGATACCGTTAGCATCGAGGTCTTTGGTTGCTTCTTCACTTACGTTGGGAATGTCTGCCGTAAACTCCTCCATGCCGCGCTTCGTCTCACGTACATCGAGTGAGTACTCATCGACATGTATAGAGGTGAAGAGATCCTCTGAGACAACACGCTCGTTGAGTACGATCGCATCCTCGTAGTTGTACCCCTTCCAAGGCATGTAAGCGGCCAAGATATTGCGTCCGAGTGCTAGTTCGCCATCTTGTGTGGAGAAGCCCTCGGTGAGGATCTGCCCCTTGGTGACTCGGTCTCCCTTGCGGCAGACGGGGCTTAGGTCTATCGTGGTAGATTGATTGGTCTTGCGATACTTAGGTAGCTTGTAGGTGACCTCTGAGGGCTCAAAGCTGACAAGCTCCTCCTCCTCTGTGCGGTCATAGTCGACCACGATCTTGGTGGCATCGACATAAACGACCACGCCGTCGCCCGCAGCCTCTATCTGAGTACGAGAGTCTGAGACTAGCCTGCGCTCGATGCCTGTGCCTACGATAGGAGCCTCGGGTGTCAGTAGCGGTACGGCCTGACGCATCATGTTCGATCCCATGAGGGCACGGTTAGCATCGTCGTGCTCGAGGAATGGGATGAGCGAAGCAGCAATCGAAGCGATCTGCGTCGGAGAGACGTCCATCAGGTCTACCTCATCAGGCTCCACAACGGGGAAGTCAGCCCCATAACGCGCCTTGACACGAGAGCGGATGAAGTGTCCGTCGTCGTCTAGGGGAGCGTTACCCTGAGCTACGGTCTTGTCCTCCTCTTCTTCAGCCGTAAAGTAGGCAAGCTCGGAGTCTTCAAAGCTTACCGTACCCTTCTTGACATTACGATAAGGCGTCGTGATGAAGCCTAGTTCGTTGATCTTTGCATAGACACAAAGCGAGGAGATGAGTCCGATGTTTGGACCCTCAGGCGTCTCGATAGGACAGAGACGACCATAATGAGTGTAGTGTACGTCTCGCACCTCAAAGCCTGCACGATCTCGTGTCAGACCGCCAGGTCCTAGTGCTGACAGACGACGCTTGTGCGTGATCTCAGAGAGTGGATTCTGCTGATCCATAAACTGTGAGAGCGCGTTGGTCCCAAAGAAGCTGTTGACAACCGATGCGATCGTCTTAGAGTTGACTAGATCGACGGGAGTAAAGACCTCGCTGTCACGTACGTTCATACGCTCCTTGACCGTACGAGCCATACGACTCAGACCTATACTAAACTGGTTGTATAGTTGCTCGCCTACGGTCCTAACACGACGGTTGGAGAGGTGGTCGATGTCATCGACGGGAGCCTTACCATTGACTAGCTTGATCAGGTGACGTATGATCGCAACGATATCCTCAGCGGTGAGGATCTTGACATTGGGATCTATGTCTAGACCTAGCTTGCTATTGATCTTGTAGCGTCCTACATCGCCTAGGTCATAGCGCTTCTCTGAGAAGAAGATGTTGTTGAAGATCTCCTTAGCACTCTGATCATCGGGTGGAGTAGAGTTGCGTAGGAGGTTGTAGATGAAGTTGTAGGCAGCCTGCTCAGAGTTGGCTGAGTCACGCTTGAGCGTGTTAAAGATGATCGAGTAGTCCATGACCTCTTGGTCTGTAGACTCCTGATCAGATGTGGCTAAGTCACGACGTAGGAGGATGGTCTCGATACCATTCTCTAGGATGACCTGAGCGTTGTCTTCGTCTAGGATAGCATTTTGCTCTACGAGCGTATTGTATCGTGCGAAGGTCTCAGTCTCTCCTGTCTCCTCCTCGCTCTCCTCATCGTAATACTTCAGTATGACGGAGGCAGCTAGCTGTCGCCCATAGTTAGCCTGTAGCGACTCTAGCGTGACAGGGATCTCCTCAGCGATGCCAAAGAGGTCGAGGATGTCTTTGTCTGTCTCATAGCCGATGGCACGTAGGAGGGTCGTGATGGGGAGCTTTTTCTTACGATCGATGTAAGCGTATAGCTCGTTGTTCGTATCAGTAGCGAACTCGATCCACGAACCCTTGAATGGGATGATACGAGCCGAGTAGAGTCTCGTCCCGTTGTTGTGTAGACTAGATCCAAAGAAGACGCCTGGTGAGCGGTGTAGCTGAGATACGACTACTCTCTCTGCACCATTGATGACAAAGGTTCCCGCAGGTGTCATATAGGGGATCGAACCTAGGAAGACGTCCTGTACGGTGGACTCAAAGTCTTCGTGCTCGGGGTCTTCGCAGGTCAGCTTCAGCTTGGCTCTAAGAGGGACGCTATAGGTAAGACCTCGACGAAGGCACTCTTCGATGGAATACTTGGGAGGGTCAACGAAGTAGTCTTCGAATAAGAGCTTGAAGTTGTTGCGTGTATCTTCGATGGGGAAGTTCTCAGAGAAGACCTTATACAAACCGTCATTCTTGCGCTCCTCAGGTGGCGTATCCAACTGAAGGAAGTCTCTAAACGACTTTAGCTGCACGTCGAGAAAATCCGGATAGGGCATCGGATTGTGG
>URKO01000035.1 GCA_900548415.1 uncultured Porphyromonas sp. | reverse complement strand
GGCAGGACTTTGACCCAAAAGGAGACTGTTGCATAAAGGCGCATCGCTGTGTTGCTTTCGGGATTCGGCTTCGGTCACATACGTAGGTATGCTCCCTTCAGACCTCATTCTCAGCGCCTTGCGCTTCATCCTTTCTGCAAAGTCTAGACAATCTTGCAAGCAAGATTGTGAGACTGTTGACTTTGCAACAGTCTCAAAAGAGCCTGTTGGCTTTTTCAACAGTCTCCTCAGGGGCGAAAAGTAGTAGCCCCACGCAGCATAGGTGCTGGGCGGGGCTACTAGGTGTGTTAGATTTTTATGGTGAGACTAGAGCGAGAGGCTCAGGTCTAGCGGTGTGGTGCTACTACTCGATAGCGATGGTGCGACGAGCCTTCTGCTGCTCCTCTTCGCTGATCTTGGGGATCGAGAGGGTGAGAACGCCGTCGGCCATGCGTGCCTGGATGCGCTCCTCATCGACATTGTCTGGCAGGATAAGGGTCTGCTCGAACTTGCTGTAGGAGAACTCGCGACGCAGGTAGCGACTCTGCTCGTTGTCGTGCTGCTCCTCCTCGTGGTGGCGCTCCATCGTGATGACTAGGTCGTGCTCCTCGTTGATCTCGATGTTGAAGTCTTCGCGCTTCATGCCTGGAGCTGCGATCTCTACGCGAAACTCCTCGGGAGTCTCTAGTACGTTGATAGCGGGTGCGGTAGCGTTGGGTCTTACCATCCAGTTGCTGTCAAAGAGGTCGCTCCATAGTGCGGGCCTCCAGTTGTTGTCTCTTCTTGATAGTGTCATAGTAGTATTGATTTTAATAGGTGTTTGTGTACTTACTCTGTGCAGGGTCTCTGATCTCTCGGGTGACCTGCACTAACTATCTAGCAAAGGGTAAGCCAATGGCTGAGAGTGTGACAATTTGTCGCAAAGGGGGCGACTGGCGAAGCTACTCAGAGCGCTTAGCACCGCGGGCTAACTGGTAGAAGACCTCGTCCATCGAGTCACAGTCAAATTGTCGCTTTAAGGCTCGTGGAGTGTCTAAGGCTTTGATCTGCCCGTCTACCATGATAGAGATACGGTCGCAGTACTCCGACTCGTCCATATAGTGTGTGGTGACGAAGACGGTGATGCCCTCGGCGGCAGCGTTGTAGATGAGCTCCCAGAAGCGTCGCCGTGCCACGGGATCTACGCCTCCCGTAGGCTCATCGAGGAAGACTATCTTGGGGCGGTGAAAGATGGCAACGGAAAAGGCTAACTTCTGCTTCCACCCGAGGGGTAGGCTGCCCACACGGAGCTTGCGCTGATCGTAGAAGTTGAGCTCCTCGAGGAGTCGCTCCATACGGCTCTGTATGATGCGTCGCGAGAGACCGTAGATGCGTCCGTAGAGGAAGATATTCTCCTCGACAGAGAGGTAGTCGTAGAGGGAGAACTTCTGACTCATGTAGCCGATGTTTCGCTTGATCAGCTCGGTCTCTTTGCGCACGTCATAGCCTGCTACCTCGGCGTAACCTGAGGTGGGCTTGAGCAGTCCGGTGAGCATACGTATGGCGGTGCTTTTACCAGCCCCATTGGCTCCGAGGAAGCCGAAGATCTCGCCCGGCAAAACGTCGAAGGTAATCTCATCAACAGCTGTGAAGTCGCCGAAGCGCTTGGTGAGCTTATTGGCCAATATACTATACTCGGTGGAGGGCATGGGCTAGGACTCTTGGGAGATGATGAGGAAGTAGTCCTCGATGGAGGGGGGTATCTTGCGGATGTCTAGTCCCCGCACGCCCTGCTCTAGGAGGCGCGTGTGGATCTCCTCGGGGGTGATGAGCTGCTCGTCGAAGGTGAAGTGGTGCGCCTCGCCAAAGGCATAGCTGCTGAGCACGCCACTGAGGCTGCGCAGCTTGAGGAGTAGGTCGCCCATATCCTCCGCAGTGGCGGACCAAAGGGCACGATCCATTTGCGAGACTAGCCCATCGGGGGTGTCTATGGAGAGGATCTGACCATCTTTCATCAGGGCTACTTGGTCGCATAGCACCGCCTCGTCCATGTAGGGGGTGCTGACGATCATCGTGATCTCGCCCTGCTGGCGTAGCTTGGAGAGCATCTGCCAGAACTCTCGGCGTGAGACGGGATCGACGCCAGTTGTCGGCTCGTCGAGTAGTAGGAGGCGTGGCTTGTGTATGAGTGCGCAGGAGAGAGCAAGCTTTTGCTTCATACCGCCTGAGAGCTTGCCAGCGGGGCGCTTTTCGAAGGGAAGGAGCATCTTATAGATGTCCTCGATGAGGTGGTAATTCTCCTCGACGGTCGTCTTGTAGACGGTGGCGAAGAACTCGAGATTCTCCCGCACGGTGAGGTCTTGGTAGAGGGAGAAGCGACCAGGCATGTAGCCGATCTGATGACGCAGCGGGCGGTAGTCGCGCTTGACGTCGTGACCTAAGACGGTGGCCGCGCCAGCGTCGGGGTTGAGGAGCGTGGCGATGATGCGTATGAGGGTTGTCTTGCCAGCTCCGTCGGGGCCGATGATCCCTAGTAGCTCGCCCTCACGGACGCTGAGGTCGATGCCCTGGAGCGCAACGGTCTTGCCAAAGCTCTTGCATACGCCCTGACAAGATACTGCTGGTTGGGTCGCCTGAGCTACAGACATAGGTCTACTGATCTAGGACGACACGTCCGTACTGTCCGATGCGTAGCTTGCCGTCGTTGGGGACGCGTACCTTGATCGCATAGATGAGCGAGGCGCGGGCGTCGGACGTCTGTATGTTCTTGGGGGTAAACTCAGCTCGGTCGGAGATCCATACCACTTCGCCTGTGTAGGCTTGTGCCTCTTCCTCGCCCATGTCGCTATAGACGGAGACGGTCTGCCCGAGGGTCACCTTTTGGAGTTGCTCCGCTGTGACGTAAGCACGCAGATACATCTGCTTGAGATTGGCTAGGCGAAAGAGTGGCATGCCTTGCCCTGCCAGCTCGCCTTGATGCAGGTAAACGGTGAGCACCGTCCCCGAGATAGGTGCCTTGATGAAGCTCCGTGAGATCATCTGGTCTACCTGACTCTCCTGTACGGTGAGTGCGTCGCCACTACCTGTGGCGGAGCGATTTTGCTGTCCGATGGTAGCTCTGGCGGCGGCTATCTGCCCTTTGACAGCAGAGATCTTAGCATCGATCTCGTCCAGTGTGCGCTGTGCCATGATGCCCCGAGCTACGAGCGGAGCGTAGCGGTCACGCTCTTTGTTGAGCGCCTTGAGCTGAGCCTCTAGCGGGGCTACCTGCGTCGCTGCATTGGTATGTCCCGCTGCATTGACTGTCGCTTGCTGCGTGTCAACGAGGTCTTTCTGCAGGGCGAGGAAGGTGGTGTCGATCAGTCCTACGACCTGCCCCTCCTCTAGCTGGTCACCCTCAGAGACGTCTAGACGCAGTAGCTCGCCCGAAGTGACGGCCGAGACAACGATCTCCTCCGCCTCAAAGATACCTTGAGCAGAGTAGTCGCTGCTGTGATCTTTGCAGCCCCATGAGAGTAGGAGGGTGAGGAGGAAGAGGTAACCTATATATCGCTTAGCGTGTGTCATCTTATTTGCCAATGAGAGAAAGAAGGGAAGGAACGTGTCAAAGGTAAAGAAAGTTTTTGAGAGAGAGGGGAATGTCACCACTGAGCTCCTCACGCGACCCCTGCCATGCGACCTGCCCTTTATCTAGATAGAGGATATGATTAGCGATGGTCTTGATGGAGTTCATGTCGTGCGTGTTGACCACCGTCGTGATCTGGTACTCCTCGGTGAGCTCTTTGAGGAGCTTGTCTATCGAAGCCGAGGTGGTGGGGTCTAGCCCTGAGTTGGGTTCGTCGCAAAAGAGGTAGTGCGGGTTGAGTGCTACGGCACGAGCTATGGCTACGCGCTTCATCATACCGCCACTGATCTCGGAGGGGAACTTGCGTTGCGCGCCCTCTAGTCCGACCCGATCGAGGAGCGCCATAGCGTGAGCTTTGCGCTCTCGTGGCGAAAGCTTGGAGAAGAGCTGGAGCGGGAAGAGGACATTCTCCAAGACGGTCATACTATCGAAGAGCGCTGACCCCTGAAAGAGCACGCCCGTCACTTGTCGTAGTCGCTTGAGCTGCTCCTTGGACAAGAGCATCATATTGTGTCCA
The DNA here is from genome assembly GCA_900548415.1 of uncultured Porphyromonas sp. Lineage (GTDB taxonomy): Bacteria > Bacteroidota > Bacteroidia > Bacteroidales > Porphyromonadaceae > Porphyromonas > Porphyromonas vaginalis. Next base: position 4,303 of record URKO01000035.1, on the reverse strand, counting down.
TCGAAGAGTATCTCTCCCGACGTGGGCTGTATGAGTCCTATGAGACTCTTGAGCAAGACGGTCTTGCCCGCACCACTACGCCCGATGATGCAGTTGATGCTTCCTGGCTTAAAGGTGGCGTTGATGTGATCCAGTACGACCTTGTCGTCAAATGCCTTGCAGAGCTCTCTGACCTCTATGATCTTAGTCCCTTGTCCCATAGCCTTACATAAACAATAGACTGGTGAGTACGACATCGGCGAGGAGGATCAGCACACAGCTCGAGACCACCGCATTGGTGCTGGCGCGTCCTACGCCGAGGGCGCCCCCCTGGACCGTATAGCCAAAGTAGCTAGCCCCCGATGAGATGATGAAAGCGTAGACGAGCGACTTGATGATCGAGTAAAAGATATTCTTCACAACGAAGAAAGTCTGCAGTCCCATCTCGAAGTCTGACGGGGTGATCGAGGGAATAAAGTAAGTGGCTAAGTATCCACCCACCAGCCCCGTAGACATGCTGATGACGCTCAGGACTGGGATGAAAAGCATGAGCCCGAGGATCTTGGGGAGGATGAGGAAGTTGGCGGAGTTAACACCCATGATCTCCATAGCGTCGATCTGCTCCGTCACACGCATGGTAGCTAGCTCGGAGGCGATGCTCGAGCCGACCTTGCCCGCGAGGATGAGACACATGATCGAGGAGGAGAACTCGAGAAACATAATCTCGCGGCTGGCATACCCTATGGTAAAGCGCGGGATGAGCGGCGAGTTCATATTGATCGTCAACTGGATCGTGATCACCGTGCCAATAAAAAAGCTGATGATCACGACGATCCATATCGAGTCGAGTCCGTACTTAGCTATCTCTCGGATCAGCTGCTTGAAGAAGATGCCCCACTTCTTCGGCCGTCTGAAGACCTGCGCCATGAGGAGTGTGTACTCGCCCATGACACTGAGCGCATTGCCGATTAGTCTAAACATAGCTTAGCGGACTCGGATTAACCTTAAGCCGATTGAGCTGTCGCGAGTTGCTTGGGGTGGAAGAGGAGCCAGAAGAGGATTCCTGTGATAAGCGCATAGCCTGCGAAGATGTACCAGACGGTCGTCCAGGCAGTCACACCAGCCGTGGTGAAGTGCTCTACAACCCAGCCAGCACCCAGCGAACCGATGACGACACCCAGTCCGTTGGTCATCAGGAGGAAGAGCCCCTGAGCACTGGCACGCATCGAGGGTGAGACGGACTGATCGACAAACATGGAGCCTGAGATATTGAAGAAGTCAAACGCCATACCGTACACCACCATCGAGAGTACGAGTGCGATGATGCCTGGCATCCCGGGATCGCCTAGACCAAAGAGTCCGAAGCGTAGGAACCACGCGGCGAAGCTCATCGTCATCACCCCCTTGATGCCAAAGCGCTTTAGGAAAAATGGGATCGCGAGGATGAAGAGCGTCTCCGAGATCTGAGAGAGCGACAGCAAGATGTTAGGATACTTGACCGCAAAGCTGTCGGCATACTCAGTGACCCCCTTGAAGTGGTCGAGGTACATATTGCCATAAGCATTGGTCACCTGTAGTGCTGCGCCGAGGAGTATGCAGAAGGTAAAGAAGACCGCCATCTGCCTATTCTTAAAGAGTACCAGCGCATCCAGCCCTAGTATGGATAGGAGCGAGCGACGACCCTCCTGAGCCTTCTTGACTCCGTGCGGTACTGCTGGTAGTGTCCAGGCGTAGATCGCTAGGACGATGGCTGCAAAGGCTCCGAGGTTGAACTGCATCGGGCTGTCCATCCACTTAAATAGGTTGACCATCCACATCGCCACGATGAAGCCGATGGTACCCCAGACACGTATCGGAGGGAAGTCCTTGACAATGTCTGCCTGCACCGTGCCGAGTGCATGGTATGCGACCGTGTTGGAGAGCGATAGGGTAGGCATGAAGAAGAGGTTGACCCCAAAGATGACCAGCCAGGTGGTCGCAAAGGGCGTCCCCATAGGTAGACAACCGACAGCTATCAGACAGGCTCCCGTGAGCAGATGGCAGATCGAGAGTAGCCGCTCGGCACCGATCCATCGGTCAGCAATGATACCCGTCAGTGCGGGCGTGATGATCGCTGCGAAACCCGCCGTGGCAAAGAGTCCGCCGACCTCCTGCCCGTCGTACTGCATCACATTGCCCATGTAGCGTCCCATAGAGATGAGCCATGCCCCCCAGATGAAGAACTGGAGGAAGTTCATGACGATCAGTTTGAGCTTGATCTGTTCTTTTTCTTTAGTCATACCTTTTGCCGCTAATGTGTCTCGTCTTTGGTCTATCGTCTATTGTAAAAGCCAGTCCCGATGACTCCCAGCTTGAAGCCCTTGTCACCCCACTTGAGCTGTACGGCTGAGGGGTAGAGCAGGTTGGTGATAGCAACTGTCTGTCCAGCCGATCCAGATGTTGATGCTAGCTCTGTGGCTACGGGGATCAGGAGTAGATCTAAGTCTTTAGTCACACGATGATTGCCACTCGCATCGGTCTCCATATTGCCACGCATGTGCGCCTCAATGAGGTGGCTGATATTGCTAAAGGTATAGTTGCGCTCCAAGACGCTGTAACGACCAGAGACAAAGGATGTAGAGGCAACCAAGGGATCGGTGATGCTCCGGGCAAAGAAGTTTGCCACACTATCCTGCGGTATGAGGAGTAGCTGAGGGGGTGGGTTGAAGTGCGTGTCTACGTTGGGGACATCTATCGTTATCTGTAGCTTGCCTTCATTCATGACCCATCCGAAGTCCTCTTTATCTTTGCTCATCGCCTCATACTGATGGAGTAGTCGGCTCAGCTCCTCCTTCGAGCAGGAGAGCTTCGTCACCACTCCCGCGGGTGACTTGATATAGCTCCGGCCATCAGACGACGGTTGTAGCAGCTCCTCTAGATGTGTGTGCTTGAGACTGTTCAGAGCGTAGAGGCTCTTGTTACTGCTAAAGATCTCCCATGCTGGCTTGTAGACGGTGGAGTCTGCGCCCTTGGAGGTCTTTTGTGTCGTCTCAAAGGTGTAGAAGATGCGGAGAGCCGTCGAGTAAACCGAGAGGATATGCCCAGTGCCAGTCGTCGAGGTGACGTAGAGACCACGGAGTAGATTGGACTCAAAAGCCTCTTGCGAGGCAAACCACTCAGGGTGCTCACGCGAAGCCTTTAGAAAACGCTCTCCCAGCTCATTGGGTACTCGTATCTTTAGCCCTTTGATACCCGCCGTATCGGAGGGTTGGTAAGTCAGCTCACCGAGTAGCTTAGCCCCTCGTGTGTAGGGCGTCAGATCGTCGACCGAGTAGCGACTCTTAGGCAGTGGCTGTGTGATCTCATAGACCTGAGCCTTGCCCCATGTGGTGGTGTCGCCTACGGCACTTAGGTAGGAGAGCTCGATCATAACCGAGTCGATGCGATCCTTGATAGGCTTCTGAGTGAAGGTGAAGCCCGGCGCGCACTGCAGCCGACAGATATAGCTCGCCTCAAAGTCTCCAAAGATGGGATCTGAGATCTGCCCCAGTAACGAGATAGCACTACGACTATATATAGAGTCCAGTCGTATAGTCTTCGTTGTAAAGGTTAGTGAGTCTCCACGAGCTGTCACGAGGTCTCGCTCAGGTCGCAGACTCCCCCCGAGGGTGGAGTAGTTATCGTTGCAAGAGGTCAGTCCTAAGGCGCATAAGATGCAGATCAGGAGTGGTATCTGGAGGGTTTTTAGTAAAGTCCGATTCATAGATTCAGTCTAAGTGTCGGGTGCTGTGCTGGCAGTCTCGGTAGATGAGCTAGAGGCTTCTCGACAGCACCTAACATGTGATCTAGCTCCAAAGGTAAGGAAAAAAACGATTTGACCGCATATTCCTACCATTCGCTACAGGGCTGACGCGTTATAGAGATTAGAGGTTAGAGATTAGAAATTAGGGATCGGAGAGCATCGGAGGGGGAGAGATTAGAGGGCAGGGCTGGCACATTATATTATAATACACTCATCTATGCCTCGCTTGTTGCTATGTGTAGCTCGTGACAGAGCGTTTATAAGGCGTCAGCCGTGAGCGCTCGGAGAGTTGAGATGTATTATTCGCAAAATCTTCGTACCTTTGAAGAGTTGTACGACAGAGGCTACATAAAGGCTGGTACTCATGGTATCACGCAGAGTATGCTAGGCGGGGAATTGCTTGGATCCTGCTTACTCCGAGCGATTCTGACGCTATGCTTGTGTCTAGAGGACAGGTGCGGGTTGCACGCTGCAGTAGCTCTGTCGTAGCGGTGCCAAGACTTGGTATCCCGAGCGACCAAAAACAATCAACGATAGTAAGTT
>URKO01000034.1 GCA_900548415.1 uncultured Porphyromonas sp. | reverse complement strand
AGTGTCTTGTGTGTTACTGGCTAGTGCTCATGCTGGTATCAAGTGTGACTAGTCTCAACGTGTTCGCAAATATAGGCAAAAAGTTCATAGTAAGTCGGATGGTAATCCTTTTTTAACTCAACGCCCGAGAAATGGTTGTAGAGTGATTGCTGCTAGTGGGCTGTAGCGTCAGGACGAATGGTTGAGCAGTTTCTCTCTCTGAGGTGTGATGCCGAGACGAATCGTTTCTGTATCTTTGCAGTGCAACAGATCGATAACAAGATGGATAGATTACGCTGTGTGAGATATTTGCTGAGCTGCTGGGTCCTCTCCCTGCTGCTGATCTCGTGTGGCAAGGGGCACTCTGACGAGGGCTCTACGGGGGGCGCAGAGGTCGATAGCACTGCTACGATACGCTATGCCGAGGGGCTACAGATAGAGCATGCGGGCGCGGTGACGCTGGTCACCATATCAGACCCGACGCATGACAGTAACGAGGTGTATCGCTACGCTTTGGTGCCTCGTGAGCAGGCGTCGGAGCTGGCTACTCAGGTGCCAAAGGGCTACACCATGATAGAGACTCCCGTGCGTCGGGTCATCGTGATGACGACGCTACAGCTCTCTAACTTTATCAAGCTCGATGCGGTAGATCGTGTCGTGGGTATGCCGAGTACGCGCTTCCTCTTCAACGAGGAGATGCAGTCACGGCTGGCTTCGGGCGCTGCTAAGCGGATCGGCATCGAGGGTAACTTCGACAGCGAGCTGATCATGGCGCTGCAACCAGACATTATATTAGTAAGCCCCTTCAAGCGGGGTGGCTATGATGTGATCAAGCAGCTAGACATACCGCTGATTACCTTCCTAGGCTACAAGGAGACTTCGCCACTGGGGCAGGCTGAGTGGCTTAAGTTTACGGCACTTCTGCTCGGTATGGAGGAGCGTGCGGATACGCTCTTTAGCACGATAGAGCAGCGCTACCACGAGCTACAAGCATTGATCACCGATGACTTGCCCCGTCCGAAGGTGCTTAGCGGTGAACTGCATGGCGGCAACTGGTATGTGGTAGGTGGTGCGAGCTACTTGGCACACCTCTTTGAGGATGCAGGTGCGGACTACTTTATGGCAGACGATAAGGAGTCGGGGGGATTCTACGTTGACTTTGAGACCGTCTATGCCCAGGCAGCTGACGCGGATTACTGGCGCATTGCGAATAGCTACGACGGTGCTTTCTCTTACGATGTGCTGGGCAAGACGGATGCACGCTACCGAGACTTCAAAGCTTATCGGGATAAGCAGGTACTGTACTGCAATCTGCGGGAGAGGCCTTTTTATGAGCTTTCGCCCGTGGAGCCGGAGGTGGTCTTGGCGGACTTGATCCACGCCTTTCACCCGCAGCTACTGCCTGACCATGAGCCAGTCTTTTACTCGATATTAACCCACTAGGGGAGCTATGCGACGTCCAGTTATAGCCTTTACACTTATAGCACTCCTTATTATAGTGTTCTTCGTCCTCAACCTGTCGCTGGGGACGATCGCAATCCCTTTTGATGAGGTGGTGCGGATACTCTTTGGGGCAGATGCCGGTGGCGATGAGATCTGGCGAAATATCATCTGGAAGAGTCGCTACCCGCAGACGATTACGGCACTGGTAGCGGGTGCGGGCCTCTCGATCAGCGGTCTGCAGATGCAGACGGTCTTTCGCAATCCACTGGCGGGGCCTTCGGAGTTGGGTATTAGCTCGGGAGCTAGCCTAGGCGTGGCGACCTTTATCCTCCTCTCGGGGAGCATTAGCCAGCGAGCCCTCGTGCGAATGGGCTTCGTGGGGGAGATGGCGGTCTCGGTGGCAGCACTCATCGGGGCGATGCTGGTGATGTCGATCATCATGACGATGGCGCAGCGCGTCCGTGGCAATGTGGTGCTACTGATCATGGGTGTGATGATCGGCTACATAGCGAATGCGATCATCGGTGTGCTGAAGTTCTTTAGCAATGATGAGGATGTGCGGAGCTATGTCATCTGGGGCTTGGGAAGCTTTGCCAAGGTGAGTGGCGACCAGGTGACCACCTTTGTCATCATCATGCTGGTGCTGATACCGCTCTCCTTCTTGCTGATCAAGGCACTGAACCTGATGCTCCTCGGGGAGAACTACGCCCGCAGCCTCGGGCTAAACTACGGACGGGCGCGCCATCTGGTCATCTTCTCGGCCTGTCTGCTGACCGCTATCGTGACCGCATACTGCGGCCCCATCGTCTTCATCGGACTGGCGGTGCCGCATCTCTGTCGCACCATCTTTGCCACTTCCAATCATCTGACGCTGATGCCCGCCGTGACGCTCGTTGGGGCACTCCTAGCGCTCTGCTGTAACTTGATTGCCCGCATGCCAGGCATGGAGGGGGCACTACCGATCAACTCGGTGACGGCGCTTATCGGTGCTCCGATTGTGATCTGGGTACTATTTGACAAACGACGTAGAGAGGAACTATAATCGTATGACTAGCCACGCAACGATAGAGCTTTGTGACCTATCGATAGGATATCACCAGATCAAGCGTACGCGCGTTGTAGCGAGCCAGCTCAACGCTACCATCTGGTCGGGACAGCTCACCTGCCTCATCGGGTCAAATGGTGTGGGCAAGTCGACACTGCTCAGGACCATCGCCGCCTTCCAGCCGAAGCTCGGAGGTGCGCTACTAGTCGAAGGCAAGGAGATACAGCAATACAGTGCCAAAGAGCTGGCGCGTCGTATCAGCGTCGTGCTAACGGAGCGGCTCATCATGAGCAATACGACTGCCTACGAGATGATCGCCATTGGGCGGAGCCTCTACACAGGCTTCTGGGGGCAGATGGACGAGAGCAACCGGCAGGCGGTCAACGAGGCGATAGAGTTGGTCGGCATCCAACCTCTAACCAAACGGATGATCGACTCACTCAGTGACGGCGAGCGTCAGAAGGTGATGATCGCCAAGGCACTGGCTCAGGAGACACCTATCATATTACTAGACGAGCCAACCGCCTTCCTAGACTTCCCCTCGAAGGTTGATATGCTACAGCTCCTCCTTCGCTTGTCTCGTGAGACGCACAAGACGATCTTCCTCTCCACGCATGACCTAGAGCTGGCTCTCCAGATAGCCGATCAGGTGTGGCTCCTCGATGATGATCACAAGCTACACATGGGCCCGCCGAGGACGCTCGCCGGTGACGGCATCTTGCCAAGCTACTTCGCAGCAAAGGGAATAGACTTCGACCCCGACACATTACACTTCTCCATCCACACCTCAAAGGTATGATCCTAATCATCGGAGGAACCACAGAAGGACGTAAAGCACTCGAGGTGTGTGAGGAAGCGGGCAAACCCTTTTACTACTCCACACGAGGCGCTTCGCAAGAGCTCACGATGCACCACGGAATCCGTCTAGAGGGCGGAATGAATGGTGAGGAGATGGCGCACTTCTGCACGGAGCGAGCGATAGCCCTCATTGTAGATGCGGCGCACCCCTTCGCTATGGGCGTTCACCAGAGCGTAGCCGACTGCGTATCCCGCCTGCAGCTCCCCGTGATACGCTACGAGCGCACCTTCCCCGCTTTGCCCGCCTCGGTCGTGTCGCTGGACTCCTTTGACGCTGCATTGACCTATCTCCTCAAGCAGCAACCTCGGCGACTGCTCGCTCTGACGGGCGTCAACTCGATTGAGCGACTGAGAGCCTACTGGACCCAGCATGAGACCTATCTGCGGGTGATGCCCATCGCAGAGACTGAGGAGCGACTACGGCAGAGCGACTTTCCGCCAGAGCGGGTGGTTTACTATGACAAGGAGCAGTGTGACCGAGAGCTTTTCGCCACGCTACGACCAGACATGATCCTACTCAAGGAGAGTGGCGACACGAGTGGCTTTGCGGCAAAAGTGGAGGAGGCACTCGCACTCGGTATCACCGTGCTGGTCATCCGAAGGCCTCAGATCCCTTATCCCGCTACCGTCACCGTTGAGGGACCCGTAGGTCTTCGTCGCTCCATCGAGCGACTGCTGGGGAGCGACTTCTTTCCGCAGCGTATCGGCTTGACAACGGGCACCACCGCCACAGCTGCCGCTACGGCAGCCCTGCTCACACTCCTCAACGAGGAGTCTTACAGCGAGGTGACCGTAACCCTTCCTCAGGGCGAGCGGGTGCCCTTCCCCATACAGCACAGTGAGCTAACGACACAAGGCGCTCGAGCGATCGCTATCAAGGATGCTGGCAGCGATCCCGACGTAACCGATGGCGCAGAGATCGTTGCTGACTTGTCACTTACGCAAGCACACAGCGGGGTCTCCTTCCTACAGGGCGAGGGTGTCGGACGAGTCACGCTCCCTGGCATCGGACTAGAGGTCGGAGAGCCTGCCGTCAACCCCGTCCCGCGTCAGATGATGCGCCAAGCACTCGGTGCCTTGGTCGACCTTTCGCAAGTGGGCATCGACCTAACCATCTCCGTGCCCGAGGGACGACGGCTCGCCCACAGCACCTTCAATCCACGGCTCGGCATCCTAGACGGCATTTCTATCCTCGGCACCACTGGCGTCGTGCGACCATACTCAAGTGAAGCTTTTGTCGAGTCGATACGTCGTGAGCTGGAGGTGAGCAAATCGGTCTACGGCAAGCAGCTCGTGCTTAACTCTGGTGGACGCAGCGAGCGGTACCTCAAGGGGCGCTTCCCTGACCTTCCCGCCAATGCTTTCGTTCAGTATGGCAACTTCATCGGGGAGACGCTCAGCCTCGCCAACGAACTGGGTTTCCCGCAGATCACCCTCGGCATCATGATCGGTAAGGCGGTCAAGCTGGCAGCTGGCGAACTAGATACACATAGCAAGAAGGTCGTGATGGACAAAGCTTTCATCACCGCCCTCGCATCTGCCTCTGGTGCGAGTGAAGCGCAGAAGCAACAGATCCGCGAGATGACCCTCGCCCGCGAACTATGGCAGATCTTCCCCGATGGCACACACCCGCTCTACCAGAGCATCGTCGATCATTGCTATCAAGTCTGCAAGCCCCTCGTTCCCTCAGCACAGCTCGAGGTACTTCTCATCCCTGACTCACAACTTTAGTCAACCCCTTATGTCAACTCTTCCCTCCCTCCTCATCGCTGCGCCCCTCTCTGAGAGTGGCAAAAGCACGCTCACCATGGGCCTGCTCCGTGCTTACACCCGTCGTGGTCTGGCCACCCAAGCTTTCAAGTGTGGACCCGACTACGTAGATCCTAAGCTACACAGCGTGGCTACGGGTCGCCCGGCGGTCAATCTGGACCTTTTTATGTATGGTGCCGAGCGGGTGCAGGCGCTCTATGGCCATTATAGTCAGGACGCTCAGGCTGTCATCGTGGAGGGGGTGATGGGTCTCTTCGACGGTTACGATCGGGACAAAGGTTCCGCAGCCGACATTGCTCGCCTCCTAGACCTGCCCGTTGTGCTGGTCGTAACACCGCGCTCGATGGCTTACACGGTGGCTCCGCTACTCTACGGATTGCAGCGCTTTGACCCAAGGGTTCGAATAGCGGGCGTTATCTTTAACAAAGTCTCCTCGGAGCGTCACCTGACCTATCTCACGCAGGCTGCCACAGATGCGGGCGTGCCTGTCCTGGGCTCGCTGCCTCGTGTCGACGACATCGCCATCCCCAGTCGCTACCTAGGGCTGGACGTTGACGACTTGGCGCAGATAGATCGCTACGCCGATCAGGTGGCCGACCTCTTAGAGCAACATCTAGATATTGATCGCCTCCTAGCCATCTCCTCAGAGCGAAAGGAGCTGCCTCACGAAGCCCCTTTGCTACAAAAGCACTCTTCGTCAGCTCCTCGTCGCATAGCCGTGGCTCGTGACGACGCTTTCAACTTCCTCTATCAGGAGAATGTGCGCCAGCTAGAGCAGTGGGGCGAGATAACCTACTTCAGCCCGCTCTCCGATAGCTCACTACCGCCGAGCGACTTCGTCTATCTCCCAGGGGGCTATCCCGAGCTACATCTGGAGCAACTTTCAGCCAATAAGTCAATGCTTGACAGCCTCCGCGAATATATTCGTGGTGGCGGTGCGATGCTTGCCGAGGGCGGGGGCATGCTCCTCCTCTGCGAGGCGATTGTCGATGAGAAGGGAACCAGCTATCCGCTCGTGGGTGCGCTACAGCAGACCGCCACGATGCAGCAGCGCGGGTTAGCGCTTGGCTACCGACAGCTCGAGATAGCGGGCGTTGCGGTGCGTGGACACGAGTTTCACTACTCCCGCATCCTTGATCCGCTCCCCTCGACAGTGCAGCAGTACAATGCGTGGGGTGATCCCGTAGCGACCGCACTGTGGCACACGGGCCGCTGCTATGCCACCTATACGCACTTAGCCCTTACCGAGGAGCTCTTGGCCCAGCTATTGTAGCTGTTGGTCGTTAGCTGTTAGCTAGTTTCCTATTGGGGTGGAGTAGGGGAGCAGGTCTGAGCGTTACATTATTATTGCTGTCCGATAAAAGTTAGAATGAGCATAGCAATAAACACAACTCGTAGTCGCTGGTATGTCTATGACGACCAGTGACTACGTCTTATGTGTAAACCGTCGAGACGAATACGAGATTCGTCCCGACGGTTTGCTTAGTTGCTTGCTTCCTCCCAGCGAGTTTCACTAAGCGAGCTTAGCGACTCACTAGACAGGGCTACTGTATGATGAGTGGATACAAGCTAGGCACACCTTCTAGTGGCGAGATGCGAACTATATAGCGTCCTGCGGGGAGCTGTGCGACAGTGATAGAGGTCTCAGGTCGAGTAGCCTGAGTGGTAGCTACGAGTAGCCCATCACTGGCGAAAAGCTCGATAGTATTCCCCTCAGCCGTACGAATCGTAATGTGATCTGTCGCAGGATTGGGGTAAATGCTTTGCTGCTTAGGGTCAATATGCGCTACTCCCGTATGGTCTATAAAGGAGGCATGTACCTCTGTATCGCTCATGACGACAAACTGCTTGGAGGTGAGAATGTCGTTCTCATTTGCAGTAAGAGCGTCTAGCTCAAAGTGCTCTGCGGGAGTGACTACTACTTGTAGCATTGTCCCCTCTGGGACTTTCTCCAGATCGTTAGCCCCTAAGAGCTGTACCGTGCCACCTTCTGCAGGTGTACAGCGTACAGACACTTTGTAAAGAGGCTTGGGAGAGGAGGTGCCAAAGGTCGCCACAATCAGACTATTCTGACTCACGATAAAACGCTTTTCCTTAAGTATGTCTACACCATCTACTGTGAGTGCCGTGAGAGAGGAACCATCAGTAGGTGTAGCCTCGACAAGCAGCGTCGTACCCTCAGGGACTTTCGAGAGGTCTACGGCATCAGCGCTATCTGCGTTAGAGACCTTAACCAAGCCTGATCCTATCTTAGCTACAAGTACATCATATCTAGGAGTGGTGGGTACTAGCACAGGGGGCATGTCTGCTCCAGCTTGATAGTCGGCTCTGACTGGAACAAGGTATGTGGCAGTCTGAAGGTAGTCTAGAGAACCATGTATGTCATAGTAAGCGACTTGAAGCTCGATCTCCTTTGCTGAAAAGAGACCTTTCTTATCTTTTAGCTTGAAGGTGTAGTTACCTGTCTTGCCCGTCTCTACCGTGGTCATATCATCACTCAGCTGTCGCCAGGTACTCTCCTCTTGAGAGCCCTTAGGTCTACCACGCACGAAGAGCCTATTGGTGTACTCCTTTGATCCGCTATTGTGTAGCTGCAGTGTGACAGTTGCTTGTGTATTACTAGAGGATATGAGTTTAAGATCATCAGACAGTAGCTCTAGGCTCCACAGGGCACGCACGTAGTCACGAGCTACTATGTAGTTGCCATCGGCAGCGTGTGAGATGTGATAGACGGCAAAGCGGTTTTGATCGCCTTCATAGAGTATGGAGTTAGCTCGCCAGTAGGTGCCTCCCTTGCCGTCTTGTACCTCATGTATGGGGCAGAGTATGTAGTCTCCTTCGGAGATGTATTTTGTTAGGTCTAGAGGCTTGGTTAGGGTAAACTTTGCCTCCATCAGGTAGAGATCCGCATTAAACGGCTCCACCTGCTCTACTATTGGAATGATCTCCTGTGTCTGTAAAGAGACAATGCCTATAGCTACTCGTCCCTGGTAGGCTGGGGCATCTTCGAGCCGAGAGGTAAAGGAGGCACTCTCTAGTGTGATGCTCTTACCCCCAGAGACCTCTGCCTCAAACACGACCGTCCCGAGCCACGCATTATAAACGGGTGTCGATGTACCCTCACGATCTGGCTCTATACCGATTATAGCACCTTGACCCTGACTATATCCACCACCGGCACCACCTCCGATACCAGTGGTATTGGGGGTAAGGTAGTTTAAGTTAAAGTATCCGTTGCCACGTCCAGACCATCCCCAGTTGAAGTGAAAGAATCCTCTCGTATCATATCCATCACAGACGAAGCAGTGAAGACCGCCAAAGCCTCCTCCCTCATAAACGATGGGTCTACCCTGTGAGAGCTCTACCTTGAGGAGGTCGCT
>URKO01000033.1 GCA_900548415.1 uncultured Porphyromonas sp. | reverse complement strand
ATCAACTTTGCCAAGGGTGAGGTAGTCAGCGTATCCACTCCTGAGACCGATCTATCGTGGGATCTAGGTCTGCACCGCTACGACTTCAAGACCAACGGCGGTACCTCAGGCAAGGGCCAGGGCGCAGCCTTTCGCACCACCTAAAAGGATCTAATGGGTAACATACCTACTCCTAAGGATAGCGAGTGGACGCTAGACCGTGAGGGTCTGCTCCTGATGAAGTTTGGTGCCAACAAAGATGGCAAGCATGATATTAAGTACGAGAAGCAGTCGGCCAACTTCCTCCTCACCTCAGAGCCTAAGGGCGATGGGAAAGGATACCTAAATAAAGGTATCATCAGCAGTGAGGGTATGCCTCCCAAGGATACGGTTGATCCCTCTGTCTTTCTCGTACGCTCGGCAGCTGGTCAGATCGTCTGCGTCCGCGTCCTAGACTGTCTGAGTACTACGAAGAAGAGGGGATACATCACCCTAGAGTATATCATCATGGCAGATAAGATGTAATCACCTCTTACCAGCTCGGAGCTACTAGAGAGACCGCTCTCTGTGGCTCCGAGCTTGCTTGGCTCTAAGCGTCTCTTAAGCGCACTGAGCCTATTCCCTTTTACGCCCTAAACTTTACTATATGAAAAGGTCTCTATACACCCTCCTCTCCCTACTCACCCTCGCAGGGGCTCTCTCCGCTACCCCACTCCCTCAGGACTCGACACTCGTAGACAGTACGAAAGTCAAGTGCCTTAACGAGGTAGTCGTCACGGGTACCCGCACACGCTGCCCCATGAAAAACATCTCCATACCGATCCGCGTCGTCTCACCCAAAGAGATCGAGGCGGTGCAGGCACGATCTGTGGAGGATCTGCTGCAGATGGTGCTCCCTGGCGTGCAGACGAGCACCCACGGCACGCAAAACCGGATGAGCATACGGGGACTCTCGGCAGACTACTACCTCTTCCTCATAGATGGCGAGCGTATGACCAACGAGGGAGCCTCCAGTAGCGTAGACCTAGAGCGTATAGACCCCTCCTCGATAGAGCGCATCGAGATGCTACAAGGCTCTAGCTCGGCTCTCTATGGGAGCAATGCCATAGGCGGCGTAATCAACATCATCACGAAGCGGAGCCACAAGAAGCTCGACGCTACGCTCTCAGGTCACTACGACACGGAGAGCATACAGCGCTACAACGGTCGTCTGGTGATGAGACTGGGGCGTGTGACCAGCACCACAACGGGTGGCTATGCCAAGCAGCATGACTACGAGTTACCAGGAGTTAGTGCCGACAGACCACGCACCATGCCAGGCTTCTACACCTTTAACATTGGAGAGAAGCTTCGCTATCTCTCTCCAGACAAGCGTCTCTCGATCACCGCTACGGGACGCTTTCACTCACGCATGCAGAACTTTGACGATAAGGAGAAGAACCGCTACCAAAGCCCCACTGGCAATCTGCAAGTACTCTACAAACCCGCCGACGGACACTCCATAGAGACCAGCTACCACATCGAGGGGTACAAGCGAGACAAGTACTTCTTCCTCGCCACAGAGGAGGAGGGGCCCTGGGAGCCACAGTTTAACTACCTAACGCAGACGGCACGCATGCAGTACAACTACGACCCCTCGGAAGATCCCTACAAGCCGACCTTCAATGCGGGCGTCGAGATCCTCCACGAGAGCCTGCGCAGCGTACAGGTGACCAATCTCAATGACGTACACCGCGCCTCGACCAAGACGCTCTACGGGCAGATGCTCTGGCGTATGGACAATAACTGGAGTACTACCGTGGGCCTCCGGCAGGATATGCACTCGACCTATGGCACGCACCTGACACCTCGTCTGTCGATCATGTGGCGCAATCGAAACTACGCCCTACGCATTAGCTATTCCGAGGGCTTTAGGTCGCCTTCACTCAAGGAGCTCTTTATGGACTGGGACCACAGAGGTATGTTTCGCATCAAAGGTGCCAAAGACCTCAAGCCGGAGATCAGCCACCTCGTGATGATCGCGCCTGAGTACAACAACTCCTTTATGAATCTCTCCCTCTCGGCCTCCTACAATCGTATCAACAACCGCATCTATACGCGTCCCGAGCAGGAGGGCCGTGTACTCCAATATCGCAACGGGGAGAAGCCCCTAGACCTGTGGAGCGGTACGGCGATGCTACGGGTCACACCCTTCGCAAACTTTGATATCAATGTCAACTACGCTTTCGTCCTAGAGCAGATGAAAGTGCAGGGCAAGACGCAATCCTTCCATATCCGCAGCACGAGACCGCACCACATCAATGGCTCCGTACAGTATGGACACCGCTGGGGCTCGTACACCCTCTCGGGGCAGGTCTCAGGGCGCTACCTCAGTGGCGTGACCTCCGCCGTCTACGACAATGCTAGTGACGACTATAAGTACGCCACCTATCCTGGCTACGCGCTCTTTAGGGCAAGCATCACGCAGCGCTGGCAGACCCTCCTAGACCTTAGCTTGACGCTGGGTTGCGACAACCTTTTCAACTATATGACTCCGATCATCGAGCAGGGCGCGTCGCTATCGCCTGGACGTAGCTACTTCGTTTCGCTCTCACTGAACTACTAAAAAGGGCTTTCCCCCTACTAAGACTCTCTCCCTATGACTTTCTCCAAGAAGCATCTCTACTACATAGGAGCACCAGTACTACTGATACTCATCATCCTCGGTGCCTATCTCTTGTGGCCTAAGCCTGTGCGGGTCGCTTTGGTCAATATGCCAGACTTCGTAGCCTCTCGTATGGCGGCTGCGACCGACAAGAAGAATGTGCGCCTCGCAGCTGTCACCGAGCTCTCGGAACTGAAGAACTACGACGCCATGATCGCCTTCGGCATGGGGCTCAAGTGGACCGACGAGGACCGCGCGCTGATCAAGCAACTAGGCGAGGAGCGCGGACTGAAGTACCTCGCCTACATGACCACAACGCCAGAGAATAACATCTCCAACCTAGACTCGCTACAGCAGGAGACGCTGGTGTCTTATCTGGCCAATGGCGGTACGAGCAACTACCGCTCGGCCTTTAACTACATCCGTAAGGAAGTACTCGGTAAGTCGCTCCGTACGGGTACTATCGAAGAGCCTGTAGAGTACGGCTACGACCTGCTCTTTACGGACGAAGACCCCGACCTCGCCTTCGACAGTGTCGAGAGCTTTCAGAAGTTCTACAACGAGCATGGCTACAAGGAGGGAGCTCCTCGCATTGCGCTCTTTACGGGCATCGCAGGTCCCTTCGGATCGAGCCGAGACTACTTGGACGAGTTGATCGGAGCGTTGGAGGATTCCGGCTTTAACGTCTACCCGATCAGCGCTATGACACGTCGACTGGAGTTCCTCTCAGAGATCAAGCCACAGGCGGTCATCTACTTCGCCCACGGACGCTTCGGTGGCGACCCCGCCATCGCTTGGCTCAAGGAGCACAACGTACCCATCTTCTCTCCGCTCCTCGTATCGGAGCTATATGACGACTGGATCAAAGACAAGCAAGGCATGTGGGGAGGCTATCTCAGCCAGACGGTCGTAACGCCTGAGATAGATGGCACTATCCTCCCCTTTGCACTGGTGACACTGCGAGAGAACAAGCAGGGCTTTAAGGAGTTTCACACGATCCCTGAGCGTCTGCCCGACTTCTGCTCACTACTCCACCGCTATGTCAAGCTACAGACGATGAACAATGCGGACAAGCGCATAGCACTCTTCTACTTCAAGGGCCCTGGACAAAACAGTCTCGTGGCGCAAGGTATCGAGGTTGTGCCATCGCTCTACAACGTCCTGAAGTACCTACAGAGCCAAGGCTACGACCTGACAGGCTTGCCCGACACGGAGGAGGCTTTTGCCAAGGATCTGATGTCTCGTGGTGCGCTCTACAACAACTATGCAGAGGGCAACAAGCAGATGATGCTACACAGCAACTACCCCGCCTTTGTCTCGACGCAAGAGCTGACGCAGTGGATCGACGATACCTTCCCTCCTGCACTCAAAGACAGCATAGAGACTCGCTATGGGGCGATCCCAGGGCACGACTTCGTCTTAGAGCGTGACGGTGTCGAGGGCATTGCCGTGACCCGACTCACTTATGGTAAGGTAGCACTCCTACCTCAGCCAGGGACTGGCAGCGGAGATCTAGACTTCAAGATGGTACACGGCTCTACCTCCGTACCCACTTACCCATACATAGCGAGCTATCTGTGGGCTCGTAACGGCTGGCAGGCTGACGTCTTGATGCACTTCGGTACGCACGGCAGTCTGGAGTTTATCCCCGGCAAGCAGGTAGCGCTGAGTAACTACGACTACACCGATAGGCTCGTGCGTGATCTGCCACACATCTATTACTATACGACAGCAAATGTCGGTGAGTGTATGATCGCCAAGCGTCGCTCCTACGGCCAGGCGGTCTCTTACTTAGCTCCGCCCTTTATCGATACGCAGCTAGACAAAGAGATGCAACCGCTGCGCGACTTGACCGACCGCTATCTAGCTTCAGAAAAAGATGACGATGCACTCTCCAAGCGGATCAAAGAGATGACCATCGTTAAGGGCTTCCACAGAGACCTCAAGCTAGACTCCACGATGAGCAAGCCCTACACGAGAGAAGAGATTGAGCTGATTGCCAACTTTGTTGATGAGCTAGCTCACGCCAAGATAGTGGGCGGTATGTACACGACGGGTGTTCCCTTCAGCTCAGAGAAGATTCGCTCTAGTGTCCGCCTCCTCTCGGTCGACCCAATAGCCTATGCACTGGCTCAGATAGATAAGTCTCGCGGACGGATCACCGACGCTCAGATCAAGGACGATGTCTACTTCAACGCTCACTACCTCCGTCCTGTGGACCGCTTTGTGGCTCGTGTTCAGGATCGAGAGATTGCCGCAGGAGAGGTCGATGCACTCATTCAGTCGCTAGGCGTTAGTGGAGCCGAGCTGGCGCGTGCCGATCAGTTCCTCAAGGCGCAACAAGAGGAGAGCGCACAGTCCAGTATGATGGGCGGTATGCCTGCAGGTATGATGGGCGGTGACAAGGCAAAAGCTAAGCCACAGGGCAAGCCTAGCGGGATGCCTAGTGGTCACCCAGGAGGTATGCCAAAGAATATGTCCAAAGGAATGGGTGGCGGTATGCCTCCTCATGGCAAACCCGCCAGCGCTGAGACGAAGCAAGACCCCAAGCTGGTACTCCTCGCCGAGGGTGTCAGTCTGTTGCGTCGCTCCGTGGCAGAGATACCATATTATAAGCGTATGCTGATCACTTCGCCACAGCTCGAGCTAGCTTCGCTCGCCAATGCGCTCAGTGGAGGCTATACGGCACCTTCGCCAGGCGGAGACTTCATCGCTAGCCCCTCCGTACTACCCACAGGGCGCAACCTCTACGCCATCGATCCCGAGATGACACCCACAGCAAAGGCATGGGAAGACGGGCAGCAGCTAGCCGATGCGCTCCTAGCCGACTACCGCTCTCGTCACAACGACTCCATACCACGCAAGGTGAGCTTCACGCTCTGGAGCAGTAGCTTCATCGAGAGCGAGGGTACGACCATCGCTGAGATCATGGCGCTCCTCGGTGTCGAGCCCGTGCGTGACCGCCGTGGCAAGGTGATCGACGTGCGCGTCATCCCCATCAAGGAGCTCGGCAGACCCCGTGTGGATGTGGTCATACAGACCTCGGGTCAGCTCCGAGACATCGCAGCCTCCCGCCTCTTCCTCTTGCAAAAGGCTATGGATCTCGTCGCAGAGACCAAGGATGGCAACACACCCAATCAGATAGCCCTCGGACGTGTCGAGGCGGAGCGTGTGCTCCTAGAGCATGGCGTACCCCCCGAGCAGGCTCGTAAGCTTAGCGGCAAGCGCATCTTCGGCGGTCTCAACGGTGCCTACGGTACTGGAATTCAGGAGATGGTCGAGAGCGGTGACCGTTGGGAGAAAGAGAGTGAGATTGCCGAGGTTTACATGAACAATATGGGCGCCATCTATGGCGACGAAGAGCTTTGGGGCGAGACCGCCAAAGGAATCTTTGAGGCAGCTCTGCAAAACACCGATGCCGTCGTCCAGCCCCGTCAGAGCAATACGTGGGGCGCGCTAAGTTTGGATCACGTCTATGAGTTTATGGGCGGACTCACCCTCTCCGTGCGTCACGTCACGGGCAAGGACCCCGAGGGCTACTTCACCGATCTGCGTAACCGTCGTCGTGTCAAGACGCAGGAGATCAAGCAGGCTATCGGCGTCGAAGCTCGCACCACAATCCTCAACCCCACCTATGTACGTGAGCAACTCAAAGAGGGTGCGGGAGCAGCAGACGCTATCGACGAGACCATCCGCAATACCTATGCGTGGAACGTCATGAAGCCCTCAGCCATCGACAAGGAGCTCTGGGATGCCCTCTACGATATGTATGTCGTGGACAAGCACCAGCTCGGCACCGTCGACTTCTTCGAGCGCAACAATCCCGCAGCCCTGCAAGACCTCACCGCCTCCATGATGGAGACCATTCGCAAGGGTTACTGGCAGGCGACTGCTGAGCAAAAGCAGACCATCGCTCAGCTCCATGCCGAGAGCTTGGCAAAGGCGGGTGCTGGTTGTAGCGGTATGGTCTGTGACAATGCTAAGCTGCGTAAGATGATCCAAGATCAACTCACACCCGAGCAGCAGCAAGGGTACACCGCCGCCCTAGACAAGGCACTCAAGGTGACCTCACAGTCTGACCAAAAGCAGCAGGTACTCTCGAAGGACTCAGACAAGGCACAGGGCAAGAAGCAGGCTGCTGGCGCTGCCTCTGCAGAGGATCAGGATCATCTCTACACGACCGAGGTGGTCATCATCGGAGGCGTCGTACTCGTCCTCATACTGGTGCTCTCTCTCCTTTACAGCAGACGTAAGAAGCGTACGAAGTAAGAGATGCTACTCATCGTTTCCATCTTTGCGCTCCTAGTGGCGCTCACCACCACAGCCGTACGATCTGATCATAGGGTGCGACTAGCGCATGCACTCCTATACATCGTCGGCTTGGTGGCGACCCATCAGGCAACCCTGCGAGTGAGCAAGCTTGCCCTCGACGCTATGCTACGTCAGGCGGAGCAGCTCTCCACACTAGCCATGATGGTCTCGCTAGAGCTACTGCTCACGATGGCGGTCGTCACCTACCGACCCGCACACCGCTCTCTGCGTATGATCTATCATCGAGAGGGACTAGTCGTAGCGGTCATGACCGCCTGCCACCAGATAGCCGTATGGCTCCCATCGTTACTGATGCTACCTGCGCTATGCTACCTGAGGAGCTTTGTCATCTACAGCATGCCCGGGGTCCATTACTGGGCAGTGACCATAACCTTTGCTGTGGTGCTCCTCCTACTCATCGAGCTGACACCTCGCCTGATACATGATCGAGAGTTCCTCCGTCTGCTCGCCATGCTCTTGGCTGGGGTGCTAGCCGTGGGTAGTGTCATAGCCTACATTCTCATCCCAGAGCACACACAAGCACCAAATGTCCAGCTAGACAGCTCCTCGCCTAGAGAGCTATGCATACTCCTAGCGACCCTCGCTAGTGGCGTCCTCATCGGCTATTTAGCCATGCTCATCAAGGCAAAAGGCTCACGCAAATAAGATAAGATTGTTACACACACAACAGATTACTATGAAGTTTATTTCAGACACCATGTTTCTCCTCTCCAATGGTCTCCTCATACCGGTGATCATTGGGCTACTCCTACTCTTCCTCCTAGCCCTCCTCATGCTGGGCGGACTCATCGAGCGGGCACAGCGCTACAAGCGACTACAGCAGCGCTACTTCTCCCATCAGCGTGAAGACGCTAGCGCACTACTCGGCAGACTGCGCCAAGAGCTGGGCGGTGAAAGTCCAAAGACAGCACGGCTAGACCTCTTTGAGGAGCTACTGCGCTCCCTCCTCGTGGCTCCCGCTGCTGAGCGCAACCTACTCATCGGCGAGTATGAGCTACGCCTCGACAAGCGACTCGTCTACCCGCAAGTCTTGACCAAGTTCGGTCCAATCCTCGGACTAATGGGTACCCTCATACCAATGGGGCCAGCGCTCGTCGGGCTGAGCAGTGGCGATATGGCAACTATGGCGTACAATATGCAGGTTGCCTTTGCGACTACCGTGCTAGGACTCTTCGTCTCTGCCATCGGCTATCTGACCTTGCAGAGACTCCACCGCTATCACCACCAAGAGCTCATCTACATCGACTACATCGACGAACTCCTAACCCAAGCAGAAGATGAGACGAAGAAGTAAGCGACGCACACTGCGCCACGATGACACCGATCCATCATCGCTCGTGAGCAACCTCTTTGACGTGGCGATGGTCTTTGCCGTGGCGCTCATGGTGGCACTGGTCACGAAGTTTAGCATGACCGAGATGCTCACGCAGGAGGACTTTACCATCATCAAGAACCCCGGCAAAGACAATATGGAGATCATCTCCAAGAAAGGCTCCACCATCGAGCGGTACACACCGACCGACAGCGAGGACGCCTCCAGTCAGCGCCGTGGCAAGCGCGTCGGCATCGCCTACGAGCTGGAGAATGGCGAGGTCATCTACATCCCCGAGGAGTAAGGTGGAGCAGACAGCTCACAGACCGCTAAGCCATCCCTAACCCATCGCTAAAAGAGTGCTAACCAGCCCCTAAGTAGCCCCTAAATCATGACAGCCCCCACGGCTCTCTACGACTAGAGACCCGTGGGGGCTGTCGTTTGTGCCAATGCTTCGCTCGCTCTCCGTAGAGATAACCGCAAACCCCTCGACTGAAAACCTTTGTCTCCCCCGTGTGGCAAT
>URKO01000032.1 GCA_900548415.1 uncultured Porphyromonas sp. | reverse complement strand
AGTATGTGGTCAGTTTGGATGACTTCAAGCTTCCAACAAATGAAGGGATTGACCATGTCTCGGCGTGGGACCTAGACACAATTCTGTAACCTACCAAGCCCAACCTAATTACCGCCCCTAGTTCCAACCGACTAGGAGCTTTTTGTATGCTAATTGCGCATCCAAACTCGCAACCCATCGAGGTAGCGAGCTGGCCTTTGGCTCTTAGCCAACAGCAAACGGCCAACAGCAAACAGCTAACCAGCAACCAGCCAACCGGCAACCAGCCAACGACCAACAGCTAACAGCTAACAGCTAACAGCCAACGGCTAACAGCTAACAGCCAACAGCCAACGGCTAACAGCTAACCGCCAACAGCTAACGGCCAACCAGCCAACAGCCAACGGCTAACAGCCAACAGCTAACAGCAAACAGCCAACCCCCTCCTTGTCGCAGAAAAGCACTATATTTGTAGGCTATGAACCGCATCTCTAGATAAATGGACAAGGACAGACGGATAGACGCTCACACCGATAGACCTAATGACAGCGACACGCACGCCTCAGCTTCTGAGCAGGAGCTGTGGGCGATGGGCGCTATCGAAGTGCATGGAGCTCGTGTACACAACCTGAAGAATGTAGATGTCTCGCTGCCTCGCCATAAGTTGACCGTCGTGACGGGACTCTCAGGGAGCGGTAAGTCTTCGCTGGCCTTTGACACGCTACTGGCCGAGGGGCAGAGACGCTATCTAGACACTTTCTCCTCCTATGCGCGCAGCTTCATCGGAGGCGGTGGCGGGCGACCCGACGTCGATGAGATCGTGGGGCTTAGTCCCGTGGTCGCTATCGAGCAGAAGAGTGCCTCGACCAATCCCCGCTCTACCGTTGGCACCGTGACCGAGATCTATGACTACCTACGTATCCTTTATGCACGTGTCGGCACCCCTTACTCCTACCTCACGGGCAAGGAGATGGTGCGCTACACCGAGGAGCAGGTCGTGGAGCATATCATGGAGCAGTACGCTGACGAGGGGATCTACATATTGGCTCCCGTCGTGGTCGATCGCAAGGGACACTACCGTGAGCTCTTCGAGCAGATGAGACGTCGAGGCTTCCTGCACGCTTACATCGATGGTGAGGTGTGCGAGCTGACGCCTGGCATGCGACTCAACCGCTTCTCCATACACTATGTCAGTGTCGTAGTGGACAAATGCTCCGTACGTGAGAGCAATAAGCAGCGCATCACCGAAGCGGTAGGCATAGCGATGAAGCTCGGTGAGGGAGTCATCGACGTGATGCGACGTGATAGCACAGAGATACAGCATCTGAGCAAGCGACTGATGGATCCCGAGAGTGGCATCGCCTATCCAGACGCTTCACCGGCCGACTTCTCGTTCAATTCGCCTCGTGGCTACTGCAAGCGTTGCAAAGGCCTAGGGCGCGTGGGCGTACTAAACATAGACAAGGTGGTGGCCGATCCGAAGGAGTCTATACGCAATGGTGCTATCGTACCCATCGGGCGATACAAGAAGCGCAGCCTACTCTTCACCTCTATTGAGGAGATCTTGAAGGAGCATGGCTGCACGATAGACACCCCATTCGAAAAGATCCCCGCAGAGGCGGTCGAGCAGATATTCTTCGGTGTCGACTCAGACGAAGAGGAGGACGAGGGCGAGGCACACTTCACCTTTGCGGGCGTCTCTCAGTATGTGCGTGAGCTGGCAGAGGATGACGACGCTACGGCCTCCATGCGCAGCTGGGCGGAAGAGTTCCTGACGGAGCAAACTTGTCCCGAGTGCCACGGACGACGCCTCAACCCGATAGCCCTCAGCTACAAACTCGCGGGCTACAACATCGCTGACCTGACGGAGCTAGACCTAGACCGTCTGGTAGAGCGACTACGGGAGATCGAGGGGCAGCTAACGAAGAACCAGCAGAAGGTAGCTCACGAAGTGATCAAAGAGATCTTGCTGCGGGTCAACTTCCTACTAGATGTAGGGCTATACTACCTCACCCTCGCTCGTCCCTCCGCTTCGCTCAGTGGTGGCGAGTCACAGCGCATACGTCTCGCCACGCAGATAGGCACCGGACTAGTCGAGGTACTCTATATATTAGATGAGCCAGGCATCGGCCTGCACCAGCGCGACAACCGCATGCTCATAGACGCCCTCAAAAAGCTCCGTGATGCGCAAAACACGGTCCTCGTCGTAGAGCACGACCGCGATATGATGCTCGCTGCCGACTACCTGATCGATATGGGACCAGGTGCGGGCCGTCTCGGTGGACATGTGACCTATCAGGGGCCGCCCTCTGCCATTGGCGATACACATACGCTCACCTGCGACTACCTGACCAATAGGCTAGCCATCCCCCTACCGGCCGCTTACCGACAGCCTACCGACGATGCCTGGCTACGACTCAAGGGTTGCACAGGCAATAACCTTAAGAACGTAGATGTCTCTATCCCGCTAGGCCTCTTCGTCTGCGTCACTGGCGTGTCAGGTAGCGGTAAGTCTTCGCTCATCAACGGCACATTGGTACCTATCATCTCGCAGCACCTCTATCGTAGTAAGCAGGCACCACTCCCCTACGCATCTGTCGAGGGCTTGGAACTCATTGACAAGATAGCCTTCGTCGATCAGTCGCCACTAGGACGTACCCCGAGGAGCAACCCAGCCACCTACACCGGACTCTTTAGCGAGATCCGCAACCTCTTTGTCAAAGTGCCCGAGAGCCGTGCGCGTGGCTACAAGCCGGGGCGCTTCTCCTTTAATGTCAAAGGCGGACGATGCGAAGAGTGCAAAGGCAACGGCTACAAAACCATCTCCATGAACTTCCTCCCCGACGTGACCATCCCATGCGACGTGTGCCGTGGCAAGCGGTACAACCGTGAGACCCTCGAGGTGCGCTACAAGGGCAAGAGCATAGCCGAGGTGCTAGACATGACCTTCAATCAGGCGGTCGAGTTCTTCGAGCATATCCCCGCCCTCTACCGCAAGCTCTCGACACTGCAGCGCGTCGGGCTAGGCTATGTCAAGCTGGGTCAACCCTCCACGACCCTCTCGGGCGGTGAGAGCCAGCGTGTCAAGCTAGCGACCGAGCTCTCGAAGCGAGACACGGGACGCACCCTCTACGTTCTCGATGAGCCCACCACGGGGCTACACTTTGAGGACATACGCGTCCTGCTCAAGCTGGTCAACGAGCTGGTAGACCGTGGCAATACAGTACTCATCATCGAGCACAACCTGGATGTGATCAAGAGTGCCGACTACCTCATTGATATGGGCCTCGAGGGCGGACGCAACGGCGGCGAGGTCATCTTCGCTGGCTCGCCACAAGAGATGGCGCAGAGCTCCGACACGCAGAGCTACACAGCGCACTACCTCAAGGAGGAGATGCAGCGCACCCCAACGACCGAAGCAGACGAGCAGGATTCCTAAAGAAACACTCCCCCCAACTATACCTATTGATCTACTAAAACTATGCAACAGACAGACCCCAAGAAGCTCTCCAACCGCTATTGCCCCGAAGGCATGAGCGTCGAGGCGTGGCAGATAGCCCTCCGCAAGCAGTTTGCTGAGCAAAACGACTTTACCGTCTCCCACCTAGACAACAATCGCATCTGGGGAGACTACATGGTGCAGAGCGGGTCAAACCATTACCGCGTCGCCTTTCGAGGCGTACGGAGCGACCGCAACTACTGCGCTTGTCTAGACTTTCGCACCAGCGGGCTAGGCACCTGCAAGCATATCGAGGCGGTCATCAACTTCCTCTCGGAGGAGGTGCCTGGCTATCCTTGGGGCACCACGCCCTTCCAGCCCGATCGCACCTCTATCTTCATCAGTTACAAGGGGGGGCGCACCATCGAGTGCAGCATAGGCAAGGGCAAAGAGGAGCTCTACGCCGACTGGCAGGCGCGCTACTTCGAGGGGACCCTGCTCCCGCCAGAGCACTATCACCTCATCGACCAGATCACCCGAGAGGCCAAGGAGCTCTCCAGCACCTTCCAGTGCTACGACGATGTCT
This sequence comes from uncultured Porphyromonas sp., assembly GCA_900548415.1. Lineage (GTDB taxonomy): Bacteria > Bacteroidota > Bacteroidia > Bacteroidales > Porphyromonadaceae > Porphyromonas > Porphyromonas vaginalis. The sequence goes on along the minus strand of URKO01000032.1, from coordinate 4,933 downwards.
ACGAGATGATCCGTAGCTACCTGCGTCTCAGCAATTGGCGTCAGCTAGTAACCAAAAAGCTCCCCACAGGCGAGCTGCCACAGCCTTACGTACAGGCCGAGAGTAGCCTCGAGATGCGTCAGGCACTCTACCAGCTCCTACGGCAGAGCTACGGCATCATCCCCGCGCCTCACAGCGAGGCCATCATCGAGCCTGTGATAGCCATGATGCGCTTCGTCTCCGTCCACGAGCCAGGGCGTATGCTCATCATCGTCCATGACGAGGAGGAGCAGAGCTTGTGGCACGAGATACTAGAGACACGCGGTGTCACCGAGGGCGTCACCGTCGCACTCTTCTCCGAGGTGAATAGGCAAAACGCAAGCATCTCAGGTGCCTACAGCTTGGTCTATGTAGCTTGTGGCCAAAAGCTCAGCAAGTGGACCGATCCCCTCTCCATAGCCATCAAGCGACTCATGATCAGTCACCTCTACATCTCAGTGCCGCACCTGTCGCTCTTCACGCCCCTGCAGTTCTCCTCCGTAACGCAGCACATCGACCCCTACCTGCTCGGCCCGACCTACCTTTTTATCGAGGATGCCAAGCAGTTCTTCCCGATGACCGACCTGCCCGAGCGTTTGCCGCAGCGGTTAGCGGGCTTGATCACCTTCCTGCCCGACGATCCCACCATACGCAACTACGAGCCAGAGCAGCCGACCACGCCAAGCGAAGAGCCAGCAAGCGACGACGAGCTACTCCCCCACCAGCTCCTGCAGGCACTACGAGACGCCATCGCCGATCCCCAGCGACGCACACGCCTGCTCGAGACCTTAGACGCAATCCTCCAGGCAGAGCAAGAGTAATTATGGTAGACCTCACTGCACTCAACGAAGCACAGCGAGCTGCCGTCGTCTATAACGAAGGACCCGCCCTAGTCATCGCCGGGGCCGGATCAGGCAAGACCCGCGTCATCACCTACAAGCTCGCTCACCTCGTAGACCAAGGGTGGACCCCCCAGCGACTCTACGCCCTCACCTTTACCAACAAAGCAGCCGGCGAGATGCGTTCGCGTGTCAGCGACATGCTCGGCGAGAGCATCGCTTATAGGCTACGCATGGGCACCTTTCACTCCATCTGCGGACGTATCCTGCGGCGCTACGCCCCACTGCTCGGCTACAGCCAGGACTACTCCATCTACGACACCAGTGACACCAAGGCGCTCCTACGCAACTGCATCAAGGAGCTAGACCTCAGCGACAAGAACTACACCCCGACGCGTGTCCTCAAGCGCATATCCGATGCGAAAAACATGCTTATCTCTCCGCAAGCCTACGCCGCCAATCAGGAGATACGTAAGTACGATACGATGAATCATGAGGGCGAACTATACAAGCTCTACAGCCTCTACACCCAGCGCTGCAAGGAGAGCAACTCGATGGACTTCGACGACCTGCTCTTCCTCCTCAACGTCCTCATACGCGACTTCCCCGAGGCGCACCAAGAGATCAAGAGCGGCATAGACTTCCTCCTCATCGACGAGTATCAGGATACAAACACATCGCAGTTTGAGCTAGCCCGTCACCTCGTCGCTGACCACAACCGCATCTTTGCCGTGGGCGACGATGCCCAGAGCATCTACTCCTTCCGAGGGGCACGCATTGCCAATATCCTCAGCTTCAAGCAAGCTTTTGCCGGTGCCAAGCTCTTTAAGCTAGAGCAAAACTACCGCTCCACAGGCCATATCGTCAGCAGTGCCAATGCCCTCATCGAGCACAACCAGCAGCGCATCCCCAAGGAGGTCTATACCGACCTCGGCGAGGGCGAGAAGCTACAGCTCTACCACTACACCTCGTCCGACGAGGAGGCGACACAACTCATCGACATCATCACCCAGCGACACGATGAGGAGCAGATACCGCTCTCTGACCAAACCATCCTCTACCGCACGAATGCGCAGAGCCGTAAGTTTGAGGAGGTGCTTCTCTCGGAGGGCATCCCCTACGTCATCTACGGAGGCATGGCCTTCTACGCGCGTGCCGAGATCAAAGACGCCATAGCTTACCTCCAGCTCATCATCAACCCGCACAACGAACTGGCGCTCCGCCGAGCCATCGCCTATCCACGCAAAGGCATTGGCGACAAAACCCTCGAGAAGGTCGCTCTCTATGCCCAGCAGCACAGCCCGCAGCTATCGCTCTACGATGCCCTCTGCGCCGCCATCGACAGTGCCGACCCCGTCGGTCTCAGCCGAGGCGTACGCAACAAGATAGCCTCCTTCGTCAATCTCATCGACTCGCTCGCTACCGCTTATAAGCAGTACGCCAAGCTGGAGGAGTGGATCGCACACATACTACGTGAGAGCGGCATCGTCGCCGAGCTCACACGCGAAGACACCGTCGAGAGCCAGGCCAAGCTGGACAACCTCAAGGAGTTTGTCAGCAGTGCCTCCGAGTTTGAGGCTCGCTACCGACAGGACCCGCTCAACCTATTTGCCGAGGAGCCACTAGGCACCGAACTGCTCAGCGCCTTTGCCCAGCAGATTCCCCTCTTGACCAACCAAGACCAGGACAATGTCGAGCAGCATAGCGGAGCCACCCCGCAGGATCGGATACAGCTCATGACCATCCACGCCGCCAAGGGACTAGAGTTCCCCTACGTCTACATCGCAGGTGTCGAGGAAAACCTCCTCCCCTCCTCGCGTAGCCTCGACACGGCCGAGATGATCGAAGAGGAGCGCCGACTCCTCTACGTCGGCATCACACGAGCCCAAAAGCTCTGCACCCTCAGCTATACCAGCATACGCACGCGCAACGGCAAGACCGAGCTCATGATCCCCAGCCGCTTCATCGCCGAGCTGCCACGGGCCCACTACACCCTCCACGAGGAGGCAGCACCCATCGGCACCAGCTATCAGCTAACGGCCAACAGCCAATGGCCAACAGCTAACAACCAACAGCCAACACCCAACAGCCAACGGCCAACCGCCAATAGCCAACCGCCAACACCCCAGCAGCTACTTGCGAAGAGTTCGCCGGTCAACGCCCTCGAGAGCCTCGACGGCTACCACGTCGGCGACCGCGTGCGCCATCCACGTCATGGCGACGGCAAGATAGAGCGCATCGAGAGTGCCATGGGCGGCAAACTCACCATCCACTTCGACGACGGCAGGACCCGCGAAGTGCTCATCCGCTACACCCACCTAGAGCATATATAGTAGCCTCTAACTAACCCCAGACTAACCCTAATCTAACCCTGAAAGCACAATAAACTGATTTACTAAACACAAAAAACTTATGGAACACGCTAGTTGTTACACACCACAATGCACCAGACGAGAGCAGTGCACCCTCTGGCACAACGCTCTCAAAGAAGTCGAGCACAGCAATAGCTTGCTCACCATCACCAATCCCCAGCTCATCGACAAGGCGGGCGGATACGATCACTGTCCCAACTACTACGAGTACAAGCTGAGACGCTACGCCCGTGGACTCGTATGGAGCTACGACGATCTGACCCTAGGACAAAAGGAACAGATAGAGGCGCAGCTCAATGCCCACTTCGGCAAGAGTGGCGTCATACGTATGCGCTGTGGCTACGAGGCGATTAGCCCCGAGGAGCAAGGCTTCATAGCAGAGACCTTCGCCACCTACGCTCCCGCCGTCGAGCCACGGTACCAAACATACGAAGAGCATTACGTCAAGCCACCACGCATAGAGGGTCGCGCAGCTCACAAGCTACTCAAGGGCTAGCCACTACACGCACACACTCGTAGGGACGCACGGTCTAGACATTGACCGCGCGTCCTTTTTTTCGTCAAAGCGATACGAGTAACGATGATATGTGTAACCCGTAATGTGTAACAATGATACGTGTAACCCGTGACGTGTAACGATGATACGTGTAACCCTTTGTAGGGACGCACGGTCGTGCGTCCGTCCCCGTTAATGGTTACAGCGTCCCGATTACACGTCATGTCGTTCGACAACGGACGCACGACCGTGCGTCCCTACAAATCGCTACACGTCTTGCTGTACTACAACGGACGCACGACCGTGCGTCCCTACAAATCGCTATACGTCACGGCGTCCCGACAAATCGCTACACGTCTTGCTGTACTACAACGGACGCACGACCGTGCGTCCCTACAAATCGTTACACGTCACGACGTCCAGACAAATCGCTATACGTCACGGCATCCCGACACATCGCTACACGTCACGGCATCCCGACAAATCGCTACGCGTCACGGCGTCCCGACAAATCGCTATACGTCACGGCATCCCGACACATCGCTACACGTCATTATGGCTTCTTGCTATAGTACTCGTCGCTATCCCAGCGTGCCACATTGTTTTCGATGTAGTGTGCAATGTTGTTTCCCTCTCTACGATTCCTAATAATGCGATCATAGTACCTTGACTGCCATCCGAACTCTATCTTATGCTCCTGTGCAAAAGATGAAACAGCACCCTTGACTCCTCCTACAACAATTGCTAAAGTTTGTCGAGCCGTCTTTTGAATTGCAGGCTCCGTCTCTTGATTGATTGATACGATAGCATGGATATGGTTCGGCATGACGACGAATAGCGGAACAGTGGCATAGGGGTAATGCTCGGTGACCTTTTCCCACTGTTGCTGGCAAAACTCCCCTATCGGACTGAGATGCATGATACCATCTTGTACTTTGCCGAAGTAATGTTGCTTATCCTTAGTGCAGATAGTTATGAAGTAGCTGCCAGCTTTGTAATCGTGAAAAGATGCGCGGGGGGATTTTCGATTATTGTAGCAAGAGGTGTCCATAATAGGAGCGTGCTTGAAGTTCGACACAAAAGTAGCAATAACTTAGATACCGCAACCATAGGCCCCAGCTCGGAGGTGTAACAACCCAAACGTGCAGCGATGATACGTGTAACCCGTGACGTGTAACGATGATACGTGTAACCCTTTGTAGGGACGC
>URKO01000031.1 GCA_900548415.1 uncultured Porphyromonas sp. | reverse complement strand
CCCGCCTTGCCCGGCGTGGACAGCACGTCCATCAGCTCATTGTCCAGCATCATGTTGAAGAATTCACCGGTCTCGGGCGACAGCTCTTCGTAGAATTTCTTCCCGTGCGCCAAAATCGCATCCGCGTCGCCGCACGGCTTCGGGTTGCCGCTGCGGAACATCAGCGCATTGTCCGCGAAGTTCATCGGATACTCCTTGCCGAGCCGCTTCGCCTGCTCGCGGTAGATGCTGTCCGCCAGCGGAACGAGATACTTTACGACTGCCGCGCGGAACTGCTCCACATCGGCCTTGCCGTAGCAGTTGCGCCCCATCCGGTAATAGCCGAGCGTCGTATATCCGCCGTAGCCGAGCTTTTTGCCCATCGTGTCGCGCAGATGCACCAACTTATCGTAGATGTCGTCAAACTCCGCCTGATGCTCCTTGTACCACGCGCCCTCGGCCTGCCACGCCGCCAGCCGCCGTGCGTCGTCCGCGTCGTTCTTGAACGGCGACAGCTGCGAGATCGTATACACGCCGCCCTCAAACGGGATCTGCGCGCTCGCGATCAGCTTGCTGTATGCCTGCGAGAGGTCGTTTTCCTGCTGGCTCTCGGGGATGATCTCCTCGAGCTTGACACGAAACTTCAGTGCCGTGTAGGGGTTGATCTCGCCAGAGCGTCTCTCGCCATAGCCTAGATACCAGGGTATGATGATCTCCGCCTCATCGCCTACGACCATCTGCTGGAGACCTATGCGGGCTCCCTCGACGAGCTGATTCTTCGGGCCACGATTGATCGCAAACTCGGCTGGACGCTCCGACCCGTAGTTACCATCGACCACCTTGTCGCCTACGAGCAGGCGCATCTCGTAGTGGCACTTGATGCGTGAGGTCTCGAGGGGGTACTCCTTGCCTTCGCCATGAGTCAGCCACTTCATATAGACGTAGGCTGAGGAGCCTTCGATAGAGGCTTTGGAGTACTCCTCCTTAGAGCCATACTCATTGAAAGAACTCTCATTATTGATCCGCCACTGAGTGGTCGCATCAATAGGATCTTCGCAAGCTGTGAGTAGGAGCAGCGAGAGCAGTGCTAGGAGGCTCGCTCTCAGGGATAGATTATATTTCATCTTCGATCTTCTTGAGTAAGGTGTTGATACTAGTACGCTCGGCAATGAGGTCATGTAGCGCAGAGATAGCTATACGCTCCTGTTGCATCGTGTCGCGGTCACGTAGGGTGACCGTGTTGTCGTCAAGCGTCTGATGATCCACGGTGATACAGTAAGGCGTACCGATAGCATCCTGACGGCGGTAGCGCTTGCCGATGCTATCCTTCTCGTCATATTGGCAGGTGAAGTCGAGATGCAGGAGACGGACCACCTCCTGAGCCTTCTCATCCAGCCCATCCTTGCGTACGAGCGGCAGGACAGCCAGCTTGACCGGTGCTAGTGCAGGCGGTAGCGAAAGCACGACACGGGTCTCTCCATTCTCTGTCTGCTCCTCCTTGTAAGAGCCACAGAGCACAGATAGGAACATACGATCCACACCGATACTGGTCTCCACGACGTAGGGAATGTAAGACTCCTTCGTGTCGGGATCGTAGTAGCGGAGCTTCTTGCCCGAGAACTCCTCGTGGCGTGATAGGTCAAAGTCCGTACGACTATGGATCCCCTCGACCTCCTTGTAGCCAAAGGGCATGAGGTACTCAATATCGGTCGCAGCGTTGGCATAGTGCGCCAGCTTTTCGTGATCGTGGTAGCGGTAGTCGCTCTGCGGGAAGCCTAGAGCGTAGTGCCAGTGTAGGCGTAGCTTCTTCCAATACTCAAACCACTCCAGCTCAGTGCCTGGCTGTACGAAGTACTGCATCTCCATCTGCTCAAACTCACGCATACGGAAGATAAACTGACGTGCTACGATCTCATTGCGGAAGGCTTTACCGATCTGTGCGATACCGAAGGGGAGCTTCATGCGTCCCGTCTTCTGCACGTTGAGGTAGTTGACAAAGATCCCTTGCGCCGTCTCGGGGCGTAGGTAGATTGTCGAAGCACCCTCGGCCGTCGAACCAACCTCGGTGGCAAACATCAGGTTAAACTGCCGCACCTCCGTCCAGTTTGTCGTGCCGCTAATAGGGCAGACGATCTTCTCGTCGATGATGATCTGGCGTAGCTCCTCGAGGTCGTTATCGTTGAGTGCCTTAGCCATGCGCTGGCGCAGAGCCTCCGCCTGGTCGAGGTAGCCCTTGACACGAGGATTGGTCGTGCGGTAGAGAGACTCGTCAAAGGAGTCTCCAAAGCGCTTGCGCGCCTTCTCGATCTCTTTCTGCGCCTTACCCTCGATCTTAGCGATCTGATCCTCGATGAGAACGTCCGCGCGGTAGCGCTTCTTGGAGTCTTTATTGTCGATCAGTGGATCGTTGAAAGCATCTATATGTCCCGATGCCCGCCAGATGTCTGGGTGCATAAAGATTGACGAGTCGATGCCGACCACGTTGGGGTGCAGGCGTGTCATCGCCTCCCACCAATAGCGCTTGATGTTGTTCTTAAGCTCTACACCGTTCTGACCGTAGTCGTAGACGGCACTCAGTCCGTCGTAAATATCAGATGAGGGAAAGACAAACCCATACTCCTTACAGTGGGATACAATCTTCTTAAAGAGATCTTCTTGTGATGCCATAATGATTTCTTGTCCTAATTCTTATGGTTACAAAGATACGAAAAAGAGGTTAGTTGCTGGCCTTTGGCTGTTAGCTCTTGGCTGTTGGCTCTGATCACTCCGATGGCTCCGATAGCTCTGATAGCTCCGATCACTCCAGCTAACAGCCAACAGCTAACAGCCAACAGCTAACAGCCAACAGCCAACTACGCCGTTACCGTGCCGACCGCTAGGACGCCGACAGAGACCTGCGCTAGGGGCGTGTCCGCTAGGGCATTGAGCGCAGCCGTGAGGGTCGCTCCAGTCGTGAGCACATCGTCTAGAAGTAGGATGTGGCTATCTAGGGGGATCGCTTCGCTACCTAGTGTGAAGCTCCCGAGCATAGCCTCCAGACGATGCGTGCGGTCACGATGCGTCTGACTACCCTGAAAGCGCGTACGTCGCAAAGCGTGAGGCAGATAGGGGATACCCGTGACCGAAGAGATTCCCTCGGCCAGCAGTACAGCCTGATTATACCCTCGCTCCAGAGTGCGGGCCGGCGTCAGCGGCACAGGTATGATGTAGTCTATCTGCTCCCGTTCTAGCGGTAGGAGCGTGCCCATGAGGCGACCCATGTATCTTGCGAGTGGCTTATTGCCGTGATACTTGATGTCGTGGACGATCAGTGCCATCGCATCGTCACGAGCATAGAGATAGGGAGCCAGCACCCTGCGAGGCATCGGGTGGGCACCACGCAGACGGTCCAGCGCACCGACCGTACGCTCGTGATATCGTCCCAGTGCGCCTTGACAGGTGAGGCAGAGGGGTGGAGCATTCGGCGGGAGTAGCGTGTGACAGACAGGGCACCAGCGCGGGTAGAGGAGCTGTAGGAGCGACTCACGAGCCGTTGCACGCCATCCTTGTGGCGGTGGCGGGGCGATGCGTCCTGCGGAGGGGCTTTTCGTTGGTTTGTGGCTCATAAGAGTATGGGTGCTTTTGCGCTTTACTCCTCTTCTGACTCTTCCTCCTCCCGCATCCTCTGGAGCACCTCTTGCAGCGCTTCGTACACTTCGCTCGGGGGGTAGCCACGCCCCACGCCGTAGCGCATCATCTTGTCAAAGAGCGCACGAGGCGTCCGTGCCGACGTGCGACGCAGCTTGCTCTCGAGTAGCTCCGCGAGGGAGTAGTTCGGCTCCTCCGCCTCGATGACCTCCGGCAGTACCGCGTCGATGATCTCCGTCGGCACCTCCTGCATACGCAGTGCTTGACGTATCTTGCGGGGGCCCTGGCTCATGTCGCGATAGCGTGTGCGGGCGTAGCTCTCGGCGTAGCGCTGCGGGTCGTAGTAGCGACCCTCCTGGAGCAGGGCGAGGTACTCGTCGATCTCGTCCGAGGGCACCTCCCGACGCATGAGGAAGAGGCGCAGATTGCGTGGTGACCGCTCGGCACGTGCGCAGTAGTACTTGGCTTTGTTGAGTATATCGGTGTCCATGGTTTCGTTTTTACTGAAAGGTGGCTTGTACAAATCGCTCTCGACCCGTCAAGTCGAGAAGCACCTCTGACGAAGCTGCTCCCGCCTGCTCGCACAGTGCTGCCACTTCGTGCGCCAGCTGGTGATGCGTCTCGCAGTAGAGCGTACATGGTGCGTGAGGCGAGCGAATACGTGGCACGAGCGCCACGAGTGCTCGGTAGTAGCGGAGCGGATCGGCGTCTGGTACGAAGAGCGCCTCACGAGGCTCTCCCTCGAGTACGTTGGGGCGCATCGTCGCTTGGTCGCATTCGGGGATGTAGGGCGGATTGCTCACCAAAAGGTCTATCGGAGGAAGCTTGGCGGGGAGACCTTTCCCCTGACACCAAGCGAAGAGGTCGCCACGGAAGAGCTGGACGGCGACACCTGTCTGGCGAATGTTTTGCTCTGCATAGCCTAGCGCCTGCTCCGACTGATCCATCGCATAGAGGCTCCACTGAGGGCGCTCGCTACCTATATAGATAGGTATGCAGGCAGAGCCACACCCCACATCGAGGAGCCGCAGGGGCGCCTCCGTGACGGCGTGACGAGCGAGGATCAGTTCGCATAGCTCGGCCGTCTCGGGGCGTGGTATGAGCACCCCCCTGCCGACAGCTAGGTCGAAAGAGCCGAAGGGCGCCACCCCTAAGATATACTGTATCGGCTCATCGTGTGCTAGTCGCTCGAGTGCTTGACAGAGCCAAGTGGCTTCCGTGTCGGACAATTGTCTAACTTTGCGGTCAAGCAGATAGCTCGTCTGGCTGAGCCCGGCGATATGCTGCAGGAGCATCTCGCTCATAGCCTGACGCTCCCGCGCCTCGGCATAGTACCCAGGCAGCGCCTCCGCTATCGCCAGCGCCGCATCACGCAGCGTCATACCAGCAACTATCATAGCTTCACTCATTTTGTAGCGACCTTTACTTAGATGAAACATACAGCACCTACCACACCAGACGAGATCTACATGCAGCGCTGTCTGCAACTTGCAGCCTTAGCGCAGGGACGTACCAGTCCCAATCCGATGGTCGGCTCGGTAATTGTCTACAAAGATAAGATTATTGGCGAAGGTTACCACCATTACGCCGGTGCTCCCCATGCCGAAGTGATGGCATGGCGTAGCGTCCCCGAGGAGCTGCGGAGCGTTATCGGTGAGGCGACCTGGTATGTGAGCTTAGAGCCTTGCGCTCACTACGGCAAGACACCACCCTGCGCGGAGCTCATTGCGGGGTTGCGACCCTCCCGAGTGGTCATCGCAATGCTGGATCCCTTTGCCAAAGTGGACGGACGAGGCGTGGCACGCCTGCGCGAAGCGGGCATCGAGGTCTCGGTCGGATGCTTGGAGCAAGAGGCTATCGCGCTCAATCGCCACTTCCTCGTGGCGCAAACCTTAGGACGCCCCTACGTCACGCTCAAGTGGGCCGAGAGTACCGACCACTACATCGACCGCCTGCGTCACGATGCGAGCGAGGCGCCTTACATCTTCAGCTCGCCACTCCGCCAGCGCTCGGTGCATCGTCTGCGTGCGCTCCACGATGCGATCTTGGTGGGGCACCACACCGCCGAGCTGGACGACCCGCTCCTGACCAATCGATCGGGTAGTGGCGGTCAGCCGATCCGTCTCCTCTGGTGTCACAGTCGGCTACCTCGTCCCGAGCTGCGTATGCTACAAGACGCTACGGCTCCAACGATCATCCTCCTCCCGCCTGCACTCCTCGAGCAAGTGCATGACGGGCAATACCCGCCTAACGTCTCCTGCCTCGCCACGACGGGCGAGGTGCGCGACCTGCTCACGCTCCTGCGTAGTCAGGGCATCGAGTCGCTCCTCGTCGAGGGTGGTGCACAGGTCCTGCAGCGCTTCCTCGACGCAGACCTCTACGACGAACTCAACGTCGAGCATGCCCCCGTCCAGCTCCACGACGGTGTCCCCGCCCCCAACGTATAACTCGCCCCTCACGACGCAGACCATCGAGACGTATGGCTCGCGCATCCCGATGGCTTGTTGGCTCTTGGCTATTAGCTGTTATTGCTGTCCGATAAAAGTCAGAAAGGGCATACCAAGGGGGCTCAACCATAGAATTGAAGCGGTTGGACTTTCTATTTTTGATTTCCAAGCCCCCCTTTTGAGCAAAACGCCTTCTTGAACTCCAAATATTACTAGTTTTTCAAGAGTTCCGTTTCCCAAACAAGTGTCCTTCAATGAGTAAATCGGCTGTCCGATAAAGATAAGTAGCCTTTTCACTGTCTGATTAGCTCTACTGTAGAGGAAAATCCCTTATAACAGACATTTGATGGGCTCTGTGCTATAATCAGAAATCTGACAAGCTGGGAACTCGGCTGTCCGATGAAATAAACGACTCTTCTTTCGCTGAAAAACTTTTATCGGACAGCAATAATTAGCTGTTGGCTGTTAGCCGTTAGCTGTTGGCTAGGAATACGAGTACTCCGATAGCTCTGATCACTAATCTCTAACTTCTAACCACTAATCTCTAATTGAGACTGTTGACTTTTGCAACAGTCTCCGTAGGGCTGTCTTAGCTTAGCCAAGAGGCTACAACGCAGACGAGCCGTGCATCCCTATAGCGGGACACACGGCTCGTCGGATTATAAGACTTCTCATGCGAGCTCCCTAGTCGGAGCGCTATGGCTGCTGCTGGGGAGTGACTTGGATCTTTTGCGTATTAAAGAGGTTGTCCACAGAGACGACCTCGATGGTCTCGGCGCAGGCACTCTTGTTCGAGAGGAAGGTACACTCGAGCGTCCTATCACCCTCTAGCTTGGAGACAATGATCGTATAGCATGAGCGTCCATCCTTGATGCCAAAGGAGAAGCGACCCATATCGGGGTCTGTCTTCCGGACGTCGGGGTAGAAGTGCTCCGTGAAGAAGCGCATCCTGATCGGGAGCAACCGCTTGTCAAAGTCATCGGGCAGTGTGAACTTAAACTTGACCGGAGTCTTCTGCTGGCGAGGCACGGTGATCTGTGCTTGGTGGGTCTGGGTATTGGTCTTGACACCATTGGCACTAAACTCCTTGTAGATGTATGGCTTGCGCACCTTGACGCGTATGACACGCATCAAGCTAGGATGCCCCGCTACACCTAGTATAATGTCTGAGACCAGCTCTCCGTCAGGCGTCGGCGGGTTCAGCGGTACGGTCACCTTGCCATCGGCATCTATCGTGATCTGATCTTTTGACCCTGCGATTGCTTTATTGGGATTGCGTACGCCGAGGACGCGTAGCTTGCCATTGTCAGTCTGTGTATTCCCATTGTTGGGGTAGAAGTTGGCCTGAAAGGTGAAGCTCTGCTCCCCGCCAGTAAAGAGATAGTTGGTCCGCGCCACCTCCAGACGTCCATTTCGATCGAAAAACGAAGGGTAGGGCTGCAGATGCTCTGAGATAGCTAGATTGTTGAGCGCGGGCCCATCTATTGCCTCCTGCTCAGTCGCATAGCCACCCGCTAGGACATCGCTGATGATGATCTGGTAGTGGTAGTTGCGCAGGATGTCGTACGAGAGGATGCGGTTGTCGCTGTCGACAAACTCTAGCTTGTAGTAGGTCGGGGTCGTATTGCCATTGTAGCGAGCCTGTATGATGACAAAAGCAGGCTGAGCCACACCCGCACTCGCGCCACCTAGGCTCTTATTGTCTCGCTCGAAGAGGTAGATTGGCTTGTTGCTAGCGTATCTATCAGAGGAGACCCACGGCTGCTCCGTCACGACCGTGGGGCGCTGATCGGCATTGCCAAAGGCTGCTGCATAGTCATTGCTTGCCCCCAGCTTGGTCGCATCAAAGGGTGCTACCGAGCCCTCCTTGTAGCTGTTGAAGAGACGATAGGATACGTCCTTGAGCTTGCTTACGGCATCGCCCTCTAGGGCTAGGGTCACCTTGGCCATGGAGCGGATGAGTCGTATCTCGCCAAGGCGCTGGTTGGCCACGATGTTGGGATAGGTGACGCGAGCCCACATAGGTATCTGCTTGGTGGCGATCACCTCAGACATCTGCACCATCTGGGAGAATAGCACATTGCTCTCCGTACGACCTATGAGGTGCGCGGCGGCATCGTTGCCACCGTAGTTGCGATTTGCCACAAAGTGTATGACACACGCCTCTTGCTGCGGCTTGACTAGAGCCTTAAAGCTATAATGCGCCTCACCGCTTGAGGTGGTGACGGGTCTAAGCTCAGTAGCTCGGGCATAGTCGATCATGAGCCCCTTCTTGTCGAAGATCAGTAGCTCGAGTGATGAAACCTTGTTTTCATCAATCCCATTCTGAGCCTCACGTAAGTCGGCACTGTATGGCACATCTATCGAGAGCGACACGGGTACCCGGTCACCCTCCATCCCGCCTTGTAGCTCCGCACGATCTCTCTGGCAGCCCGTTAGGATTGCCACTACGGCTGTGAGCAGGACTCCTAAAGTTATATAGACTCTTCTCATACTATCTGCTACTTAGTAGGTGTATAGGGTTTGTAAGACTGGACGTTGTCCTCCTTGACGTCACGTACGCAACGGATATAGGCAAAGTCATTTTTGTTGCCTAGAGGAAAAGCCAGTCCGCCAGGCCAGTCATTATCTTTTAACTTCGTAGCACCATCGTCGTCGTACGCATCCCATGTCCAGCGTGCTGTCATAATGCGCTTGACCTTACTCACACCATCTTGCTGTAGCGCATCGATGAGTTTGAGCTCGGCCTCTGTCGGGAGTCGCCAGTCACGAAGTGTGACACGCTCGCCATTGACCTCACGCACCTCCCAGTACTGAGAGCAAGCACAGATAGCTGTCGCTGGATTATTGTAAAATATTTCGCGACCATTTAGAGATCCTCTTTCAGCATAGTAGTTTGGTTTTGTCGCACCCATTTGAGATGCCACCTCAAAGTTTGGAGATACCATATTAGCTGTCTCAGCATCACGCTTGGTGATCTCATCAG
>URKO01000030.1 GCA_900548415.1 uncultured Porphyromonas sp. | reverse complement strand
CAACTCTCACTGCCTTCATAAGCTGAAATCATAGGGGCTCCACGTGGAGATGCACTTGTACCTCATGCGAGTGAGTAAAAACTGGAGCGAGGAGCATGAAAATACCTATAGATAGGTATTGTCAGGTGCAGGTACCAAACCGTACCTTTGCACTGTTAATTTGATAGACGATAAAAGCAAAACAACTGTTATGAAGAAACTTGCACTAATTTCCGTGATGGTACTTCTACTATGTGCCTGCAACAAGCCTGTACCGACACCTCCTAAAAACGAAGGCGACGATACGATAACACCTCCCGTCAACCCTCAAAAGGAGTGGGTGACCAAAAAGATGACCATCGATGCGACTGACTATACCAAGTGGGTCTACCTAAACTTTGCTACTGGTGAGCTGGTCCAGGTGACTGACCCAGCTAACGATCTCTCGTGGGATCTCGGTTTACACCGCTACGACTTCAAGACCAATGGTGGAGAGTCGGGGGTGGGGAAGGGCGCTGCCGTGCGTATTAGCAAGCAGAAGATCCTTACAGAGGAAATACCTACACCTAAGGATACCCAGTGGGAGCTAGATCGTCAGGGGCAACTCCTTATGCAGTTTGAAGATGATGGCCTAGGCGTTCATCGGACGAAGTATGAGATGCAAGAGGCCAACTTCCTCCTCTCCTCGGAGTGCGACGGATCTGGGGGCTTTCTCAACAAGGGGATCATCACGCAAGAGGGTATGCCACCTCAAGTCTATATAGACAACGCTATCTTCCTTATTCGGACAGCTTCGGGAGAGATAGTTCGTCTACGCGTCTTAGACTTTCAGGACAACAAGAAGCACCGTGGCTATATCACGATCCAGTACGCCATGCTGGTAGACAAGAAGTAGCGAGGCAACTATGCCACATGCTATACAAACATCAAAACGCGATCAATCAATGAATCAACAATTACCACTGCTCCTAAAGCTCTTTGGCGTAGCCATATCCTTGTGGCTATTCACCCTTCCATTGGGTGCGCAAGAGTTTATATTTATGGAGGCTCACATCAACACCTCTGTAGATCATGCACAGCTACTGCCTGCAGACCAAAAGGGTACCGTCTCATGGACTGCTGCAACTAAGACGCTTACGCTACGGGATGTCCAGATCAACACTGTCTCGAGGATACTCGCAGGCTGGATGCCTGACGAAACAACTATACAAGTAGAGGGTACCAACCAGCTCGTATGCACAGGCTCTGATGATGCTATCTCGATGCGCTCGTCCGTCCGGATCACTGGGTCAGGCTCTCTCAGCATTACCTCTGAGCAGGCTAATGCCTATCGATCTGGGGGCCGCCTGACCATTGCCGATGGAGTCTCCGTTACAGCCACTGGACTCAATGGCGGACTCGTGGGAGACTTCGTCTCTTCGAGCCTTTTGATCGACAAAGCTTATGTCACCGCCTCAACGCTTCACGATGAGGGGACGGTGTCTATCGGCTACTTCAAGGAGCTAACCCTCGAGGGATGTGCTATCACCTCCCCCAGTGGTGCTAAGGTCGCAGAGCTCAACGATGTAATGTCTATCACTCTCGATGGCAAGGAGGAGTATGCGGGCAAAGTAATCATCGCTCCCCAGCAGAGCTATCACAAGGTGACCATAGCTCAGGCCGAGCATGGTCGCATCGTAGCTCCCGAGGGCGTAGACCTGACGCACCTCCTGGCGGGTAGCGCAGTGACCTTTACCGCAGAGCCTGAGGAGGGGTATGCCCTGACCAAGCTTATGGCAGGTACAGAGGACATTACCAACACCCGCACACTCATCGTCAAGGCTGATGTCACCGTCACTCCAACCTTTAGCCCTGTCAAGAGCTATCGTGTCTCACTTCAGAAGCCTGAGCACGGTACCCTTACAGTAAAGGAGCGAGAGTATGACCTCACAAAGGTCCCCGAGGGGGCTATCCTACACTTCATCTGCACCCCCGATGAGGGCTATGAGTTAGAGCATCTAATGGCTGGAGACAAAGACATTACGGCTGAGAAGTATATCTCCGTAGCGAGTGATGTAGAGATCAGTGCCTCCTACAAGCTTATCCCAGTGGACACCTACAAGGTGACAATCGTTAAGCTGGGCAAGGGCGAGGTAAAGCCCGACTGCCCCGACCCCAATGCTGTGCCAGACGGCACCAAAGTACAGCTCACCTGCACTCCAGATGAGGGCTATGAGCTTAAGTACCTTAGAGCTAACGGTGAGGACATCCTAGAGGACCGATACTTCTTCATAGATGGTTACAACGTCCGTGTTGAGGCGACCTTCACTAGAGTGGGTAATAGTAATGCAGTCAGTAGCCCAGTAGGAGAGACTTGCTACACCGTAGAGGTTTCTTCAGATCACCTGACCATCACTGGAGCATCAGCTGGCACTCCTATTACACTGTACACACGGCTCGGTGAGACTATATTCACTACCGTGGCTACGGGAGCTAGCACGGAGCAAATAGACCTTGCCAGTACTCCCTCTGGTCTCTACCTCCTTACGATCGGTGAGACGACACTCAAACTATCTCTTTAGACAAAGACTACAACATCACTTCTCAATATGAAAGCACTATACAGGACTCTCTGCCTCCTCTACCTACTATTAGGCAGCTCCATACTTTTATCCGCTCAGATGCTGGAAAACAATCTGAAGGATCTCAGCGATTTCTACCACGTACCAGATCAAGCCACCTATCGTCTTTCTAAGGTGGTCGGCGCCTTTGGTGATCAGGATATTGAATTTGAATACAATGCCCACAACGACATCACCCGCTGTAGCTACTTCGAGACGGATACGATAACGGGACAACGCAAAGCAGGGCTATACCTAGATTATCTCTACAATGACAAGCACCAGTGCATCGAGCAGGTGGAGTATGGAGAGCGTAGTGGCTTTGACGACCTAGTCATCGCCAGGCGCTACTGCTATACATACAACGACCAGGGGCAGATGACCCTCTTCGTGCGCTGGAACAACCTCAACACCAACCCCGGGGATACTACTCTCGTGGAGGACTACAAGCTTAATATAGAATATAGTGCCGAGGGACTACCGAGCAAAGCTACGGTTCACTTTCTGGATCCTAATGCCTTTGAGTGGTACGAAGGCTTTACCACTACGCTCGAATACAACAAGAGGGGGCAGCTCTACAAGCGCACAGCCGTGAATCCAGACGGAAGCCCCTTTGAGTCAGAGGAGATAACCTTTGACGCAGATGGAAGGTACATGCTAGGGCTCTCCTATCTCAAGGCGGGGAGTGATCTCGTTGAGACGGTTCTTGACTATGATGACAAGGGCAATCTAGCAGCCTTGGGAGGTGGCGGGTTTATCTATCAGTTTACATTTAAGACGGGACAACCAGCCGCTAAGACTTACTATCCTCTCCCCACGTTGGCACGTCTTTTCCTCTATGGATTTAAGAACTACAACCTAGAGGCTCTCAACTATCCGCTACTGTACAATGGCTCCAAAGATGCCGTGGCGACCGATGTGAGCAGTGGTGGGACATTCGTCTATGAGTCCAATAAGTCACTCGGCCTAGAGCCCCTAGCGACACCCTCTCAGAGTCATCTGGTCTGTGACGACATGAGCTGGACGATTACCAATGCGATGACCGCCGTGGCTCTCTATGACTTACAGGGGCAATGCCTACAGGTCGTAGAGCCCGTAGCGGGCGTGGCTACCATCAGCACGACGACGCTACCCGCTGGCTCCTACCTAATCAAGGCTGGTAGCCAAACTTTCAAGGTCGTTCGCTAGGAGCCACTCTAGCCAGCAACCTTAGGTACACGACTCGCTCATCTCGTGCGCACATGCATACGGGATGAGCGAGTTGTGTGCTCTATGGGGGCGTTCTACGTAAGATGTGCGAAGTTGGGGAGCTAAATGACATTTTGTACATTTGTAGCCAGACTCAATGAAGAAAGAAAAGTAGTACGATCCTTATGAAAAACAGATTCCGCCTAGACAGTAACTTCTCATGGCTTTGCTCCTTCATTGCCGCTTGGGTGCTGATGGTCTCTTCTCTAGGAGAAGCCTCTAGTGAGCTTCATGCGCAGATGGCAAAAAGTCTAGCACTCTCGGTTACATTCCTACTGATCGTGCTGGTTGCCCGGGTGTGTCGCAAGGTCAATCATGGAGACTACCCAATCATAGGTATCAAAAAGCTCCTCATAGTCTTAGGCACTAGCTATATACTCCCTCTGTTTAGCCTCTTATTCTGGTTAGATAGATATTGGATCTATGCCTTTGCGCTACAGCTACTGCTTATAGTCTCTCTCTGGGTCGGAGAGGTTAGTAAGCTACAAAAGAACTAGATGACCTTACGCTTATTGAGTTAACTGTCGTATAGGCTCAATCTCGCAATACCCCGGAGATGTAGTAGCCAAAAGTCGGATCACAGAAAGACCACCAAACAAAATAGGGACGGACACAAGGTCCGCCCCCTACTTGGTTAGTGTTTTGTGCGTCTAGTGAGACTGTAGACTTTTGCAACAGTCTCCTATTAGGAAGACTAGAAGGCGGTCCAGCCTGCCATCCAGTTGCCCTTGCTAGCAGGGAAGGCACCGACTTGAGCTCCTGTGAAGTCGGCAGGTGTACCGAAAGGAGCCTTCATGCCGAAGGTAGCTGCGGAGTCTTTGTTGACCACCTCGATGATGCCTGTGGCGGGCTTGGCGGAGCCGTTCTTGATCTCAAAGGCAGTGTCAAAACCGTGGAAGGAGCTACCCTCTATCTTACTGTGCTCCATCTTGTCGGCATCGGGGTCGAGGACGAAGCCCTTAGGATAACCGGTGAGGATGCAGTCCTTGAGCGTGATCTGACCACCACGACGTACACGAGCTGCGTATTTGTAGGCATCGCCCTGGAAGTTGTTGTGGACGTTGGCTACACGGGTAGATGCACCGATGATAGAGACGTTGGTCAGTGTGGGGTGCGTCTTAGGGATTAGTGAGAAGGTCTCGTCCTGAGCCTTAGCATTGTTGTCTAGCTCGATGCCGTTGCTGTCAGACTTACCCTTGCTGTCGGAGTGTGTCGAGGTGGGATTGGCAATAGCGACACCGTAAGTGATGCTACCGGTGAAGCCGTTGTCAAAGTCAAAGTTGTCATCGTCGCAAGCGTAGGAGACGAGGTGGGTAGCATTAACGCAACCACCGAAGAACTCGAAGCTGTCGTCTAGCCCCCAGCTGACCTGGATATGGTCTAGCGTGGTGCCACGACCTACGCCACCGCAGGTGAGACCGTTGATCTCGTTGCTGTCGCCTAGGATGAAGCCAGCGTACTCGATGCGTACGTAGCGCAGTACACCGCTATTGTCCTCGTCATTGTCGCCACCGTAGCGGTACTCCTCGACACCTTGGTTGAGGCCTTCGATGAACTGAGCGTCGGTCGGGGTATTGACCTTAGCCTTACCCAGTATGATGACACCACCGAAGTCTCCAGGAGCGGGACGGCCTGCGTTGCTGTCGACCGCCTTGGAAGAGGTGAAGACAATAGGCTTCTGTGCGGTACCCTCGGCCATGATCTTAGCGCCACGAGTTACGACGAGTACGCCCGTAGCTCCTGATGGTGTGGGCTCCTCGATGATGGTGGTGCCCGCATCGATGGTGAGCGTCTCATTGGCGGGTACGGTGACGATGCCCTTGAGTGCGTAGACCTTGTCGGCTGTCCAGTGATTGTTCTTGCCATTGATGCGACCCTCGACGACTACGAGCTCCTTGCCACCGATGGTGCGACCAGTGACTTTGTTGTTGTCACCACCACCATTAGGCTCATTGCCTGTTTCGTCGCATGAGGTAAGTAGTGCTAGGCTCATGAGGGTAGCCATCACGAGGCTTAGTAAACGGATTGTCTTGTTCATGATATTATGATAGATAATTAAAGTGTTAGTATCTCTGATTCTTTAGAAAGTCCAGCTAACGGAGGCACTCAGCGAGAGGCCATCGCGGTACTGGTAGACGACGTTGTCGTGCCCTGGCTCGTAGTCGCTAGAGGCGCCAGGGCGCATCGTGTCTAGGATCTGATTATTGTCAGCGGCACGCTCGAAGTCGTCCACATGGTTGGTGTAGATGATATGCTTAGCGTTGAGTAGGTTGGAGCCATTGACCTTGATGGTCACGCCATACTTGGGAAAGGTGTAGGAGAGCTGTGCATCCAGCTGACTGAAGGGTGCCTCGTACTCCTGCTCGTAGGCTTGGTTCGTGTTGAGGACAAGCTTGCGTCCAGAGCGATTCATGGTAAGATTGGCCCCAAAGGTGTCGCTCTCGTAAGAGAGACCTACATTGTACATATAGGGCACCTGACTGTACATCGGTCGGCGCTGTGTGACAGGTACCCAGCGCAGTATGCCACTCTCGTCGGCACGTGAGACCATGCCGGTGACGATGCTCTGGGTGAAGGTCGCATTAGCATTGAGGTAAAGATGCTCGAGCCAGGAGCCTAGTGGGATAAAGCCAAAGTTCTTGCGAAGCTCTAGCTCGATGCCGTAGCTGTGCGCTTTGTCGCTATTCATCAGCATGTAGAAGCGGGCGAAGGAGGCGGTCTTCTGAGCGATGCGCTCGATAGGTTTGTCTAGGTAACGGTAGAAGCCACCGATGGAGATCACCTCGCCAGCACCAGGATACCACTCGACACGGAGGTCAGCACCGTCTACGGTCGTCGATATGACGCTCTGGTTAAAGATCTCCCCGCCGAGGAAGGGGTCGTAGAAGCGGTAAGCTGTGCGCTCCATAAACTGTGGGCGTACCGTGTTGCGGCTGTAGCTCAGTCGTACGTTGAGGTCTTTGATCGGTGTGATCGTAAGATTTATCGAAGGCATGATAGCCACGGGTCGCTCCTTACGATCCTGCTCGACGATGTTTAGCTCGCCCATCGACATGGAGGGATTGCTCAGCTCTTGGTAGAGGTAGTGCTCCACACGCAGCCCCCAGACGAGACGTAGTAGTTCGCTGTATCGGTCATCGAGCATAGCGTAGAGCGCATTCTGGATGACCCGCCCGTGGTACATACGTCCGTCACCTTGGAGACGCTTGAGGTCCCAGGCGAAGCCACCGTCGCGCATGTTCTCCTCCTTGATGAGGTCAGCGATCGTGCTGGTGGTGAAGTCAAAGCCTCGTGTGTTGAAGAGGTGCATCGAAAGCTCCCAAAACTCAAAGCGGTTCTCCTTGAAAGCGCCGTCGTACCCTGCCTTGAACTTGTGCGTCCAGTCATTGCCAAAGAGGTCGAAGGGTAGCTCCACATTGACCTGTCCGTTGAAGTCTCGCTCGTGGTTGAGGTACCAAGCACGGGTCAGCGGGAAGAGTGTCCCCGACTGCACGCCCACCTGATTGTAGAAGTGACGCGCTCCAGCCTCGTTTAGTCGGCTCACCTGCTGTGTGAAGGCGGCGTCCTTCTGATTGCGCTGTACGTAGGTGTGTGCTAGCGCCCAGTCGAGGCGGAGTGACTCGCCTAGCTGATGCTTACCGCTGAGCTTGTTTTGCAGGAGGTCCTGAAAGGTCGGGTAATTGACCTGCTGTCGGTAGGGATTGCTCTCGGGGTTGGGGTCTTCGTCACTCAGACCGGTTAGCTCTGAGAGATCGTTGTCATACTTATGAGTATAGGTGTTGCGCAGGCTGAGGCGATTAGTGCCCCGCTGCCAACCGATGTTGAGGACGCCCGCAAGGGTCGTGTTGTACTTGTAGTTAGCTCCGCTATTGCGTATGCCGGTATCGACAAAGCTCTCCTGTACCTTATTATATTGCTTGGCATTCATCCACTCGCCACGCTCTATGTGGTCGATGATGGTCTGCTGCTGCGTATTGCGATATGTGAGCGAGGCGATCAAGCCGAGCCGATGGTTGCCGCTCTTGTTGAGGTCCCAGCTCTTGCCGAGAGAGACTTGGTAGTTTTGCGCGAGCGGGGTCTTGCCCTCGTGGATGGTGAAGTTGTCGGTGGTCAGTCGCTTGCTCTGCTCGAAGAGCTCGGGAACGGGGTTGTACGGGTCGAAAGGTATCTCGTGCAGTCCCTTAGGGAGGGCGCGCCGACCGTCGTCATAGCCTAGCCAGTCCCACTGTCCTCTGATGCGGTACTTCTGTGTCTGGAAGGTGCTGAGCGAGTTGTAACTGGTGCCGGCACTGATGGAGATAAAGTCTTTCGTCGGAATGTCTCTCGTGGTGATCTGGATAAGACCGCCCGAGAAGTTGCCACTAACATCCGGCGTAGCCGTCTTGAGGACCGTCACATTGTCTATGAGCGAGGTAGGGATCAGGTCAAAGCCGAACGCCTTGGCATTGCTCTCCGTACTGGGTAGCGGGATGCCATCGAGCGAAGCTTCGTTCCAGCGCTCGCCCATACCCCGCACGGCGACATACTTATTGCTCATGGTGGTGACGCCTGTGACACGCTTGAGAGCCTCGCCGAGGTTCTTGTCGGCCGTCTTACCGATCATCTCGCTCGATACGACAGTGGAGAGCTGAGGCATGCTTTGCTGTATCTTCATTGCACCCGCCGTATTGCTCGTCTTGTAGGAGCCAGTCACGACGACGGTGCCGAGGACATTGTCCGCTATGGCGAGATCAACCGAGAGGTTCGTCTCTTTTCCAGCGGTAATGTGTACCTCCTTGATCTGCTTGGTAGCGTAGCCCACGTAAGCGATCTCCACGGTATAGGTGCCAGGGTTCAGACGTAGAGAGTAGTTGCCATCGAAGTCGGTGACCTGTCCGCCGCCTGTCTCGATGATGCGCACGGTAGCTCCGATGAGCCCCTCGCCGTGCTCGTCGACGATGCGTCCCGTGAGGGTGCCTAGTCGTAGGTCTGCCTCGCTGTGAGGAATGGGCTGTCCGTGTGGTTGAGCCATCAGCGTAGTGCCAGCGGAGAAGAGTGTCAAGAGGGTGAGCGTGTAGATAAGCGCCTTGTGTAGCATACGAAATGTGTCCTGTTTCAAATCTTACGCTGCAAAGGTAGCGTGGCGATGTTATCATACGGTTACTCGTTTGTTTCGTTTCGCTGACAAGGGGACAGCTCACTGGCTCGCTACAAATATTTAGAGTCGGCTACATATCGATACGGCGCTGTGTCGGAGAAAATCGATT
>URKO01000029.1 GCA_900548415.1 uncultured Porphyromonas sp. | reverse complement strand
GAAGTAGATAAAGGGTTGCACGCCACTGCTCTGGAACTGGACGACAAGCAGCACGACGAGGGCGAAGAGGAGCGCCTGACCAACGAGCGGCATGCGACTGATGCTACGCTCGAGGGGACGGAAGGCGCGCTGCGGGACGAAGTGGGCTACGAAGCCTAGCACGATCAGCGTCACGACGAGCCAGTAGCCCTCGAGGAACTGAGGGATGATCTCGGGGTGGAACTCGTACCGTATCATCTCAAACATTTGTCCGATGCCCTCCATCGTTGGCATACGGAAGAAGATCCACGCGAAGCAGACGAAGTGGAAGGTGATGAACATGCCTAGGTAGCGTCTCAGCCGTCCCATAGAGGCTCCATCGGGGCGTGCCCACGGGCAGATCTGCATATAGAGCTTGTGCAGGGCAAGTGCGACGCCGTGCATACCACCCCAAAGGATGAAGCGCAGGCTGGCTCCGTGCCACAGCCCGCCGAGGAGCATCGTGATCAGGAGGTTGAGATAGGTACGCAACCGACCACGACGACTTCCCCCGAGCGGTATGTAGAGATAGTCTCGCAGCCAGGAGGAGAGGGAGATGTGCCAGCGTCGCCAGAACTCGGTGATGGTAGCGGAGCGGTAGGGCGAGTCGAAGTTGATATTAAAGCGAAAGCCGAGCCACAGCGCGATGCCGATAGCCATATCGGAGTAGCCGGAGAAGTCGCAGTAGATCTGGAGTGCATAGCCGTAGATAGCCATAAGGTTTTCGAAGCCACTGTAAAGGGTAGGGGCATCGAAGACACGATCCACAAAGTTGAGCGAGATATAGTCGGAGATGATCGCTTTCTTGATCAGCCCCGAGAGGATGAGGAAGAGTCCCTCGCCAAACTCCTTTTTGGTGACCCATACGGGCTTGTAGATCTGCGGGATAAAGTCTTTGGCACGTACGATAGGCCCCGCGACGAGCTGAGGAAAGAAGGAGACGTAAAAGAGGTAGTCGACCCAGCGTCTCAGCGGACGTATCTCGCCTCGATAGATGTCGATGACGTAGCTGAGCGACTGGAAGGTGAAGAAGGAGATGCCGACGGGGAGAAAGATGTCGAGCGGGCCTAGCTGTGTCGTGCTTACCTCGCCAAGCCCAACCAATCCGCCGACCCACTGCACGAGCGGGGTGAAAAGCTCTAGGAGGAAGTTGGTATACTTAAAGTATCCGAGCATTCCGAGGTTGAAGCAGAGGGAGAGCGTGAGCCAGCGGCGCTTGACCTTGCGCTCTGGGGTGGATGCTATGAGATGCCCGATGATGAAGTCGACCGTGGCGGTCATGATGAGGATCGTAGCGTAGTAGCCACTGCTCTTGTAGTAGAAGAAGAGGGAGAAGCAGACTACATAGATGATCCGTGCCAACGTGTGCCTACGCAGCAGGTAGTAGAGCGGCAGGAAGAGCAGGAAGAGGACGAGAAAGAGTCCACTATTGAAGAGCATTGGTGCGGAGCTATCGTAGGTGAGTAGCTCGGCAGTTCGTGAGAGATAGGGGGTGAGCATACGGAGGTTAGTCTTCGGAGGCTTGAGGGGTGACGTGGGGGGGGCGTTGGCACCACTGCTTATAGTCGTCTTGGAGGGCGGTAGCAATCGCCTCGCCTACCTTATTATAGCCAGCAGCGGTGAGATGAACGCGATCGCCAGAGAGGATGCCACTAGAGAGCAACTGCGCTGCACCCGCCGCTCCACCGAAGTGGGCGAAGAGATCGATGTAGCCACACCCCAGCTCCCGAGCTTGCTGCTGTAGCTCGTCGGCTATGAGCTGGCAGTTGGCATTAGCGCGGTAACTGGTGCGGTAGACAGTGCGACGACGCTTACGCTTGCCACGACGACTTTTGTGTGCTGTGCGGATCTTCTGATAGTTGGCAAGAGGCGAGGTGAGGACGATGGCGCAGTCGGGATTGCTCGCTTGGAGCCTGCGTACCAGCCGAGCGACCTCCGCGCCAAAGTTGTTGCGATCGAACTGACGTGCGATCGACTCATTGGTACCCAGCGAAAGGATGATCAGCCGAGGACGCAGGGTGGCAACGGAACTAGTGAAGCTCCCCTTGCTGTAAGTGTAGTAGGTAGCACCATTGTAGCCGATCGTGTGGACGAGTGCGCCACCGCTGCTACGCTCCAGGCTAGCGCCATACCAGACGGACGAGGCGGGAGCGGTCACCTCTGCTGAGCTTACGTAACGACCCACGAGGAGCGTGTCGGTGACGATCTGCTCGGTGGTCAAAGTATCGTGAGCGATAGCGATCTCGCTGGAGTTGCCGCCAGACAAGGTGAAAGGTTCCGTTCCCCGCTGTCGGTAGA
This sequence comes from uncultured Porphyromonas sp., assembly GCA_900548415.1. GTDB lineage: Bacteria > Bacteroidota > Bacteroidia > Bacteroidales > Porphyromonadaceae > Porphyromonas > Porphyromonas vaginalis. Next base: position 6,847 of record URKO01000029.1, on the reverse strand, counting down.
TAACGATGCGGTCGAAGGTTTGCCCGCCACCACATTGCAAGGTGTAGGTGATGGCACCACTCGGCCTCGTCTGTAGCACCATACCCGTAGGACTCTCCCGATCGTAGTCTCTCTGGGTGATCTTAACGCCTGATGTGCCTGCTGAGGAGGCTCGTATCACCGTGTGGATAGGCGGATTGGTCCCCAATAGGCGAAAAGGCCCTACCCAACCCATTCCACCGTCGCCCCAACGCTGTGTAAAGGACTGACGGATCGGCATGGTAAAGTGTCCTGCCTGTATGTGCGAGTCGCCCAAATGGATGATCGAGATAGTCTGCCCAGTTGCTTTCGCCTCGTCACAAGCGGACCAAAACTTATCGAGGTAACCATCGGGGGCTACGAGCTGTGGCACCCGTTGTGCCATAAGCGTCTGCGCCATAAGGAGTAGGCTCCCTATGACGACACAACTGATCCGTATCAATCTGCTACTCCTCATCGCCGATCAGATCTGCTGTGAGTAACTTAGCGAGCTGCCGCCCACCCGCCATAGAGATGTGGGTGTAGTCTTTTGCCGCCCATCCTTTGTCCACAAAGCCTTTGATGCCGCCGAGCGAAGCCATCGCCTCATGCGTATTCCAAAAGAGGAGCCCGTAGCGCTGCGCCAAGCGGTGCTGTATGCGGAGCACACGAGCCACCCCATTGAGCGGGTGGATCTCACCCTCACGCAGTGTGGCGCGGTCGGAGAGCGACATGAGTAGGATCGTGGCGTGTGGGTAGAGCTGCTGGATATGTTCGATGCTCTTAGCCATGGCGGCGTAGTACCAGTCGTAACTGTCGTTATTGTCCTGAGCGCTTACCACATTAAGCCCATAGGAAAGGATGATCAGGTCGTAGGGGCGGAAGCGTGAGAGTTGCATCGTCAGGGCTGAGGAGACAGCATTGAGTTTTATGCCAGAGGAGCCACGGAGACTGAAGTTGTCCACGGAGACGCCCGTTACACCATCGAAGCAGACCCCATAGAAGCGTGTGCCATCGCCTCCCTCGGTGGCTATCTCAACCCGCTTGACTCCACTCTGAGGCAGGGTGTACTCGGCCATTGCTCCGTGGCTAGCGGGTAGCTCAGCACGTTGCTGCTCGCCACCATTGATGCCGTAACTGATCGTCACCGGGATCGAGTCGCTCACGTAGTGGAGCGTCACACGGTCGGCGGCGCTCTTTAGCTTGTAGCTTGTGGAGGCGGTAGCAGTAGCTGTGGCGAAGGTTTCGGCCAGAGTAAAGAGAGAGCGAGACTTACTCTTATTGGCTGAGGTCTCCTGCCAAGCACCCTCGAAGCGCTGCTGGATGCTCTGCCTAAAGCGAGCCACAGGCGAGGTGAGCGGTACGTAGCCCACGCCTTGCCCGCCATAAGTCTGCTGGAGTGCCTGGCGAAAAGGTTCCACCAAGATGTCGCCCTCTATAAAGGAGTCACCGACGAAAGCGATACGTACCGCCCTCGAGTGCCCCTCTCGCAACACAGCGCGTAGGCGACGCAACGCACTCTGTCCCTCGGAGTAGTCTATCAGACGACTGGAGAACTCTAGCGGAGGAAGCGTGTCGATAGCCACTTGCGTACGGCCGGTCGAATCTCCTATTGCGCCAGTGGAGCTCTCCAGAGTTTCTTTCGGATCAAGAGGGTTGTCAGATTCGTCTAGGGGTATGGAGAGCGTCTCCGACGATTGGTTTGCTGTCGTGTCAAGGAGGTCACTTAGCGGGTTGAATCCCTTGAAGTGGTAGCCCGCGATAGGGCCGACAGCAACGAGTAGCTCCGAGAGTCCATACGCTAGCAGACCGCCAACGAGGAGTAGCAAGAAGCTACGGTAGAGATGATTCTTTCTTTTCATGAGCTATGCGAGAGACTACCTCGGGAGTCAATCAGTGCTTGGCGTCTCTTCTATCTTCCGCCTCTTTGCGTCGCGCCTCTTGGAGTAGCTTGTCCGCCTCGACGAGTTGATCGTAAAAGTGTGCTCCGAAGGCTGCTATCAGCGGTTCACGTACGAACTGGTAGACCTTGATGCCGAGCTTGCGACCTCGCTCCACAGCCGCCTGACAGATGTCCCAGCGGTCGTAATGTAGGGACGAGAAGTACTTGAACTGACGCACACGGATAGGGTAGAGGCGACAACTGATCGGCTTCTCTAGCTGCACCTTGGGATGGGTCGAGGTATACCACTCGATGGCGCAGCGTACCCCTTCGGGCGGTGTGGGGTGAAGCGTGAAGGCGCAGTTCTCATCGTTGACCACAGAGAGTACCCGCTCGCCAGTTATATCCGTGTAGCTCACCCCTTGATGATGGATCAGCTCACACGCCTCGGGGGCTAGGTGCGGCTCAAGGAGCGAGAGATGACGCTGATAGCTCTGGCACTCACGCTCTGTGGCGGGAGGGCCCGCATCGCCATGCACGCAGCAAGCGCCACGGCATACAGCGTAGTCGCAGGCGAAGCACTCCTCAAGGATCTCAAAGCTCACCACCTTGTCATCGATCTGTATCATAGCTCTGTGGGCGTTAAGGTTATCATCAAGGCTTTTCCCTCGCCCGGTGCTACCTGCATCGGGAGCGTCTCAGCGGGGAGCAGGAGCGCTTCGTGGGGAGCTAGTTGCCACTGCTCTGTGTCTTCACCGCTTAGTAGCAAGCTCCCAGAGATACCGACAAGGATCGCACAGCTTGTGCCATCGGTTGTGATGAGCTGAGACGAGTCTGGGGTGGCTATCACCTCGTGACAGACGAAGCGTGGTGTACCCAAGGGCAACTGGCGAGCGTCTAGCTTATGCGGCTCTAGTGTCGCACTGCGGAGTGCCTCCTCGATGTGTAGCGTACGCTTGGCACCCTCGTCGTCTACTCGGTCATAGTCGTAGAGACGATAGGTCGTGTCGCTTGTGTCCTGCACCTCAATCAGCATCGATCCGGCACCTAGTGCGTGGATCGTACCAGCCGGTAGGGCGATAGCTTCTCCTGATCTCACAGGTTCCCAGTGCAGATAGTGCATCAGATCACCACGCTCGATGGCGGAGCGCAAGGCATCGGCACTCATCGGCTCGGTCAGTCCGAGACAGATACGGCTCGTCGGCTCTGTCTCTAGAAAGTACCAAATCTCATCCTTGCCCCCCTCCTCTGGCGATGGGTGTACCTGTACAGAGAGATCTGTCGCTGCGTCTAGCAGCTTGATCAATAAGGGGAAAGCTCCACCACATCGTGCCGTCTGTCCTGGTCCTAGTAGGCGATCGCCATAGCGAGATACCAAAGAGTCTAGCGGAGCTCCCTCGTAGTCGGCACCCTCTGTGGGTGTCTCCTGCCCTGCCAGTGCTGATAGTAGCCACACCTCGCCAATCTGCTTGTCGCCTCCCGTAGGGGCAAGACGACCTCCACCCCATATCTTGTGATAGTATTGGGGCGTACAGCGTATCGGTGTGAGCTTACGAGACATATATATAATAGGAGAGATGTGGCGATGGTTACTTCTCTTCGTCCTCAGACTGCTCTAGAGCACGACGCTCCTGCTCGGTGCGGTAGTTCCTATGCCATATCCAGGCGAGGAGTGCAATCACTACGAGCGTGCCGATACTAGAGCCTACACGTATCCAGTCAAAGGGGGCACGCTGTAGGATCCAGACCCACACGTTGAGGGCGATCCACCAGATGAGGAGGAAGTAAAGCTTGAGGCGATCTCTGCGAGACATGGCTAAGCCTTCTTCTCCGGAGGCACCTGACGTACGTAGTGTGCCATCTCGTGGGGGATGATCATCGATAGCTCCATAAAGCCAGCGTACTCGCCATTTTCGTACCACGGGATCTGGTAGATGAGCTTCTTCTTGTCGCCCTTTGTGATGGTGTAGACATGCTTCGTCTGGTGCGCCATCATGTCAGCGAGTAGCGAGCGTGCCGGCTCTGGGTGGCAGTCGAGGACATTCTTGCCGATCAAGCTTTGCCCTGGCTTAAGATTGACCTGACGCGACTGCTCGTTCATCTCTATAATGCGCCCCTCACGGTCACAGATCGTGACCGCGACGTCGGCCTCTTCAAAGAATGGTATCATGTAGTTGGGACTCTAATTAGTCGTGATGGTAAGGCTCTCCCCGCAGTATCGTGCAGGCTCGGTAGATCTGCTCGACGGCAAAGAGACGCACCATCTCATGCGTCAGTGTCAAGCGACTGAGCGACCAGGCCTGCTGCCCGTAGCGCTGCTTAAACTCAGACGTAAAGCCATAGGGCCCGCCCACCACCAGGAGTAGTCGCTTAGCACCGCTATTCATATAGCGCTGCAACTGCTCTGCCCACTGACGGCTCGTGTACTCCTTGCCCCGCTCATCGAGCAGAACCACCAGATCACTCGGCGCGATCACCGAGGCAATAGCCTCGCAGGTCGCCTGTTGCTGATTTGCTATGGAGGCTTGCTGCTTGCGCCGCTTAGGGTCGGGCAAGACCTCTATGTCGAAAGGTATATACCCACCGATACGCTGCCGATACTCCTCGATGAGGCGGTGTAGCTCTGGCGAAGAGGTCTCACCCACTACGAGGAGTGTCGTGCGCATACGATGCAGAGATAGTGCTTAGAAAGGTAGGTCGTCAGCGTTGTCACCAGCGGCTGGGTCAAAAGATCCGCCAAACTGATTTTGCGTTCCTGCCTCAGGAGCTTGCGAAGCGAAGCCCGTGCTAGGAGCTGATGCTGCACCGCCCTCTACGTAGGGAGCTTTACCCGCAAAGGGATCAGCCTCAGGCGCAGCTGCTGCTGTTTGGTCTACCTTGGAGACGCTGTAAGCGGTCACGTCTGTGTACCAGCGCTCCATATACTCACGGCTCTCTACATCAAAGCGCACCTCGACGAAGTCACCCTCAGTGAGTGCATACTCGTCGATGCGATTATTCCAAATGTTGAAGCAGATGGTACGTGGGTACTGCGAGTCAGTCTCTATGACAAAAGCTCCCTTGCGCCAAGCGTTGCCTGACTTGCTGACACCCTCCTGTACTGGAAGAACGCGTATGACCGTGCCTCTTGCAATTAGTGGATTGGGGCGGTTATTGTTGCTGTCCATATCTAGTCTATAAGTGGTTAGTTATTAGTCGATAGTTGTTTGTGAATAGTTATCGGAGTGTCGGAGCAAATCCAATGATCTCTCTGACCTCCTCGATGGTCTTGCGAGCACTCTCACGCGCCTTCATAGCACCTTCGGTAGCTACTCGGTGTAGTTGCTCCTTGTCGCTAGAGAGCTCTAGGATGCGCTCACGGATGGGTGCTATCGCAGTAAGCAGGTCAGCTGCTAGTTGCTTCTTTAGATCGCCGTAGCGTATGGAGCAGTCCGCATAGGACTGGCGAAAGTGTGCTACCGTCTCAGGCGCAGAGACCAGATCCATAATGGTGAAAAGGTTCTCTACCGGCTCCGAGGGCTTGCTGTTTGGCTCCGTAGGACCAGCATCTGTGACGGCTCGCATCACCTTCTTCGTGATCGCCTTGTCATCTTCGTAGAGATAGATTGCATTGCCCTCACTCTTGCCCATCTTGCCCGAGCCATCGAGTCCTGGCACCTTGATCGGCTGAGACATAGCGGTCCACGAGGCAGGCTCTGTGAAGTACTCCACATCGTAGATCGTATTAAAGCGACGGGCGAAGCGGCGCGCCATCTCCATATTTTGCTCCTGATCCTTGCCCACAGGCACCTTGACGGCACGCTGCAATAAGATGTCGGCCGCCATGAGCGTCGGGTAAGTGAGCAGACCAGCATTGACATTGTCTGGCTGCTTACGCGCCTTCTCCTTAAAGGTGGTGGTGCGCTGTAGCTCACCTAGATAGGCATTCATGTTCAAGTAAAGGTATAGCTCCAGCACCTCAGGCACATCGCTCTGACGGTAGAGGACCACCTTGCTCGGATCAAGCCCACAAGCTAGGTACTCCGCGAGGATCGTGTCTGTGTCCTGCACGATGTCCCCCGGGTGTGGATGCGTGGTCAGCGAGTGCCAGTCAGCGATAAAGAAGTAGCAATCATACTGTTCCTGCATCTCTAGGAAGCTACGCATAGCTCCGTAGTAGTTGCCTATATGTAGATGACCGGTAGGTCGGATACCGCTGACGACTCGTTCCATACTGTGAATGTACTCTCTATATTAATGTATAGTTATAGCGCAAAGGTAGTACTTTTTGCGCTCTTGGAGCAACTGTGTAGGATCGCAATGACAATGCTTTTGCATCATATTTGGTGGTGAGTGTGGGTGTTCAAGTCTTTGGAGACTGCCTAAAATGCTAAGTCTAAATATCAGAATACTAATAACTGGGTATGAAAAAGCTCGTTGCGCCTAGCATCTTTGAGATACCTTTGGATGTTAAAATGAGGAGAGGACAACGATGATGGCTTTAGCATCAGTAGCTAGCTCCTCTCCCGCTAGATTCGTCTACATACAGTAAAAACAAGTTGATATGAAACGTACTCTTATCGCCCCGCTACTCACGCTCGGGCTACTGCTCTGGGGACTGCTGGCTCTTCCCGCCAAGGGGATTGCACAGGCTCCAGCAGATGCTGCTACGACAGCACTCAGGCAGTCTCAGGGCTGCTACATCAAGCTCACCACGGCACGTGCTGTCGGTGAAACCATTGACATGAAGCTCATAGCTGAAAATCCTAAGCTCAAAGACATAACCATCGAGGGTGTCAAGGAGGCCCCCCAGATCGGTAATAAGAAAGTGAAGTACACACTCTCCAGTCAGACTATCGTACTGAGAGGATCTATCAAGAGCCTTGACTGTGGCAAGAGTCAGATTACTAAGGTCGAGTTAATCCAGTGTCCTACGCTCGAGAGCTTCTTCCTCGGAGATAACCAAATTTCCGAGCTGGACTTTACCGC
>URKO01000028.1 GCA_900548415.1 uncultured Porphyromonas sp. | reverse complement strand
GAAAAGTAAATTTCCAAGGCAGGAAAAATAGTTTTCCAAGGGAGGAAAATAAACTTTCCAAAGGAGGAAAAAGTATCTAGTTGTGGTTCCCTGAAAATGGTTGACGGTTGACATCGTTTTCGTCGTCAAACTAGAATGAGTTGTCTTGACTTTTTCAAAGATACTGATTTTAGTTGACTCTGGCAATTTGGGGTAGTTTTTCGTGGTATACCCCGGGCTTGTTTTTTTTCTTTTTTCAAATCGGACAAACACCCCGTTGGTAATGCAACTGACTAAGCCAAACGCCTGTAGCATAGCGGAGGGCGTTTGGTGTGTCAGGTGCATTGCCGCTCTTTGTGTTCCGATTGAAAATGAAAAATCCAGTCTCTTCTTTATTTGCTGATATAAGTTCTATTTAGCTGGTTACTAGCTCCTTTGACTCTTTGTCTTTTCGAGCTTTCTGAATCGCGTCTTCACGATAGCTGCGCCATCGCTTCTTCAGGGGACCCGTACATTCCCTAGCTTCTTGTGGGGTCATATAGTCGATGCTCATATGAGGGCGAGTAGTGTTGTAAGTCTCTATAGCTTTGCTGATTGCACTTTCCGCTTCAGAGATGTTATGGAACACTTTGCCCATTAAGAGTTCGTTCTTAATGGTGCTGTTCACCCGCTCTGACTGGGAGTTCTCTTTGGGTTCTCCTGACTCTGTCATGCTGATCTGTATTCCTCTTTTCTTGAGTATCTTAGTATACTGCAGACTGGCATATTGAGTGCCTCTGTCGGAGTGGTGAATGAGATCGGAAGCGTCCTTTCTAGGGAGCCGCTTGAGGGCTTGCTTTAGTGCCTCGCAGGGGTATTCTGAGGCGAGACTGTCCCCTAGACTATAGCCCACAATCTCCTTCGTATAGTTATCCAAAATCAGGGATAAGAAGCAGAACTCAACCCTGTTGTCCCCTCGCTCCAAGGGGATGTAGGTGATGTCGCTGCTCCACACCTGATTTGGACCATCGGGGATAAGGTCCCGAACGAGGTTGGGGTAGGTGGGCTGGTCGTGGCTGGAGTCCGTGGTGCGGGGAGCTTTGTAGCGCCTCGGTATGCGGACGTAGAGCTTGTGCTTGCGTATGTAGCTCACAAACTTATCTCTGCCAACGGGATAGCGGGCTCCCCACTCCCTGCAATACTGCATCCAAAGCGATACGCCTCCAATACCTGGATTGCTTTTACGTGCTTCCACAATATAGCTTATCACTATAAACTCAAGCTCAGATTCTCTCAAGGGCGTGTCGGACTTGAGGTACTTGTAATAGGCTTGTGGACTCTTGTTCAGTGCCTTGCAGACCTGCTTGATTGGATGTTCATATTGATCTTTCACAGCTGTCACAACTAGTGGCCATTTTTTTTTTGCTCATCGATGCTGTACACCTCCAAGCAGGTCTTGAAGACATCTCGCTCTAAGCAGGCTTGGTCAAGAGCTTTTTCGAGCTCCATGATACGTGCTTTCAGAGCGACATAGTCGTCCTTGCTGAGTTCCTCAGAGGAGGTGCCTTGTGGGGGTATTCTCTTTTTGTTCATAGCTTTAGCCACTTCAGGGTTTTCTTGCTCAAAGATACGAATCCAATTGCGAATCGTACATGATGTTACCTGATACTGGCTCGCTAGAATCTTGATTGAATAGCCATTTACGTAGTAGCGCTTGAGTGCCTCAAGCCGTTCGGCCGTTGTGGCATGTCCCTTGGTTGGGCGATTTGTTGATCCCTTCGTGGGCTTCGACTTCGTGTCTTTTGTCTGTTTCATTGTACTCATAGTTATATTACTTACGAGTCAACTTTTTTCAGGGTAAGACAAGAGCCGACCGCAACGATCGGCCTGAACTAGTGCGCTTGGGCTGTCTTGTCGGGGGTACTCTTGGCTAGCGAGAAGAAGAACTCGAGACCTCCCGTGGGTCTGTTCTTTGCTGAGATTTCGCCACCGTGGAAGCGGATAGCATTGCGTACGATGGAGAGGCCCAGTCCTGATCCGCCCATCTCACGACTGCGACCCTCATCGATGCGGTAGAAGCGCTCGAAGATCTTAGCCAGGCTCTCGCTCTCGGGGATGCCAGGACCGTTGTCGGCAAAGGTGAAGTAGTAGTAGCGCTCGTCCTCCATCGTCTGATCGATCTCTATAGTGGTGCCAGAGCCAGCGTAGCGGATGCTATTCTCCGTCAGATTGGCAAAGACAGCATAGAGTAGCGAGTGATTGGCCTGTACGGTGGTCTGCTCGGGTATTCGATTGCAGATGGTCATCTGCGCCTCTTGTAGCTTGATCTCTAGGGCTGCTTTGACCTCCTCGACGACACTGTACGGGGTTAGCTCTTGTAGGGCGTAGAGGTCGCTCGCCTCCTCCAGCTTGGTGATCATAGAGACGTCGCTGATGAGCTGTGAGAGACGGATCATCTGATTGTACGTCCGCTCGATGAAGTAGCGCTGCTTCTCCTCAGGGAGTGGCTGGTTGAGTATTGTCTCGAGGTAACCACGGGCGCAAGTGACCGGCGTGCGTAGCTCGTGGGCGATGCTATTGGTCATGTCGTGCTTGAGGCGACGATCGTTTTCCTTCTTAGTCACATTGGTCAGGACGATCTCAAAGCTATTGTCTGGGAAGAACTGGGCGCGCACCTCTATATGCGCCCCGTCCTTGTCGATGATGTATCGTGTGGAGCGCGGAGCGGCACCTGGGCGAGCCTCTTGGTCGGCTAGAAGCGTCTTGACCTGGTAAAGCTCTGGGTAGTCGAGGATGCGCTCGTCGATGATAAAGGTAGGGGTGTCGACGAGGGTGTTGAGATTCTGTATGAAGTGGCTATTGGCATAGATAAACTTGCTCTCCGCACTAAAGAAAGAGATGCCAGCGTCGGAGCTAGCGAAGTGCTGTATGAGCTTCTCGCGCTCGATCTCGTAGCGTGTGTTGCTCTCCTCGAGCATCTTAAAGATCTTCTTGAGCTGCTCCCCCAGCTCTCCGATCTCACTCTTGGGAAAAGTGACAGACTCGTACTCCTCACCAGCCTGAGCCTTCGCTACAAAGTCGTGTAGCTTACGCACGGAGCGAGAGAATTGGTCGGTAAAGAAAACCACCGCCAGCAGTGCTAGGCTGAAGATGCCAACGATGAGGAGGAGGAAGAAGTGATTCGAGCGAAAGTAGTTGACATAGTCTATATGGTAGGGTATAGCTACACGGATGTAGTACCCCTGATCTTTGTACTGCTTGGCAAAGTAGTAGAAGTCCTCACCGAGCGTCTCGCTATACCGCTTGGAGGTGCCAGTGCCATTGAGGTTAGCCTGTTGTAGTTCTATGCGTGAGAGGTGGTTCTCAGGGATTGACCCCTGGGTGACGTTGTCAAAGTAGACGTCGCCCTTTAGGTTGATGATCGTAAAGCGTAGATTGTCCGGGAGGTAGGATAAGAAGTGCCCTAGATTCTTCTGATCAGGCCAGTTGCTAAAGGCTGAGAGCGAGTCACGCCCTGGCACCTGCGGGTGTGCTTCGTAGTCTGCTATGTAACTATCGACACAGTCGGCGGCCTGCTCGAGGTATGATACGAGAGCTTTGGTCTTGATCTCCTTTTCGGAGGCACGCTGTACGAAGTAGATGATCCCGCCAAAGAGGATAAAGAGCAGGGCTGCGGAGATAAGGACTTTGGACTTATAGTTGTACTGACTCATAGTTAGGACGGTAACGATAGGGGTGTGTTAGGTAAATGGGAACTACTGCGCCTCCTCCTCGACGAGGCAATAGCCGAAGCCTGAGCGGTTGATGATCTTGATCCCGCTGCCACGTAGCTTCTTGCGTATGCGGGTGATATGTACGTCGATGGTGCGCTCCATAACGAATACATCCTCTCGCCACACGCGGTCGAGGATCTCCTCACGTGAGAAGACCTTGCTGGGGTCGCGTGCCAGTAAGATGAGTATCTCGAGCTCCTTCTTGGTTAGATCGATAGGCTCGCCATTGACGAAGACCTGCTTGGTATCTAGGTCAATGAGGAGCGTGCCAATCTCTATCTGACTCTCTTCGAAGTCTAGTCCGCCCTGCAGGGAGCGCATGAGAACCGCTTGGACACGCGCCTGTAGCTCTTTGATAGAGAAAGGCTTCGCCATATAGTCGTCGGCTCCGATGTTAAAGCCCGTGAGGAGATCGTTTTCAGTATCCTTGGCAGTGAGGAAGATGATGGGTGTGGTGAGCTTCTTCTCCCGTCGTATGACCTCAGCGAGCTTGAAGCCGCTCATGCCAGGCATCATCACGTCGAGGATGAGTAGGTGATACTCCTCGAGTGGCATCTTGAGTGCCTCCTCAGCGTTGGCCGCTGTGGAGACTTGGTATCCCTCGCCAGCGAGGTTGAAGGTGAGTATCTCTCGGAGGTCCTCCTCATCATCGACGAGGAGTAGTCTAAACTTCTTCTTGTCCATAGTTATCTAGCTCTTGTTCGGTGGGGATCTCTACTTTTTGACTCTTAGCGTGTAGTAGGTTCTTGCCTTCTGAATGGAAGATAGCCGCCTCGGCGATGTTTGTCGCATTGTCGCCGATGCGCTCCAGATTGTAGGCTATGCTACTGATTGCCAGTGAAGCCTGTATGGAGTCTACGTCGGGAGTCTGCTCCGCATCTAGGAGTGCCTGGGGCAGCGAGTCGTTGATCTGATAGTGTAGATCGTCTACATGGGTGTCTCGACGGATGACTCGTCGCGAGAGGTCAGAGTCTCCGGCAAAGAACGAAGTGACCGCGTCGGTGACCATCTGATAAGTCTCCGAGAGCATCTCGTGTAGCGTACCAGCGTACTGGAGGTAGAGTCCATTGCTAGAGTCGATCGTACGGGTGAAGTTGGCTACATTGAGCAGCAGATCACCGATGCGCTCTAGATAGCTGGTCATATCGTGCAGGGCAAACATACGCCTAGCCTCAGAGGCGCGAGGGGTGTAGAGTACGATCCCGTTGATGACCTCGCTCCTTATCTTGACCTCTAGGCTATCTATGATCGTCTCATTCATCTCGATGTGCTCGTAGTCGTCAGGCTCGACGATCCCGCTGAGGAGCTGCTGTATGATCTCTACTTGGCGAGCGATCACTTTGTTGAGTACGTTGAAGTCTTCCTTGATCAGGACGACGTGGTGATCCATATTGGGTGACATAGGCTGTGACAGTTACGTTTTTTACTTGATCGTGTGAGTGTCTGTCTGTATGGCAGATCTAAGGTACGACGTTTTATCCGAAGTTGCCCTGTAGGTAGTCCTCGGTGCGCTGATCGCTGGGGTTGGTAAACATCTTGTCGGTGCGGTCATACTCGACCAGCTCACCGAGATACATAAACATCGAGCGGTCGGATATGCGTGCCGCCTGCCCCATATTGTGTGTGACGATGAGGATGGCTATCTCCTTCTTGAGCTCTAGGATCAGCTCCTCGATGCGATTGGTCGCTATCGGGTCTAGTGCGGAGGTCGGCTCGTCCATCAGGAGTAGCCGAGGACGCAGTGCCAAGGCACGAGCGATGCATAGACGCTGTTGCTGTCCCCCCGAGAGGAAGGAGCCACGCTTGTCTAGTCTGTCCTTGACCTCCTCCCAGAGTCCGACCGACTGCAGAGAGGTGGTGAGGATCTCTTCGCGCTGCGCTTTGGAGACCTTGATGCCGTTGAGCTTGTAGCCCGCCATCACATTGTCGGCGATGCTCATCGTCGGGAAGGGGTTCGGCTGCTGGAAGACCATACCCGCCATACGACGGACGACCATCGGGTCTTTCTCTAAGATATTCTCTCCCTGTAGGAGGATGCGCCCGTCGGTACGTATGCCAGGGTAAAGCTCGTGCATACGATTGATGGCACGTAGCAGGGTACTCTTGCCACAACCACTGGGGCCCATGATGGCGGTGATCTCGTGGTCGTAGATCTCCGCAGAGACATTGGTCACGGCACTCTTCTCAGGAGTGTACCAGATGCTTACGTTGTCTAGCTGGAGGACCACTTCGGGCGTTGTCGTCTGTATAGAGTTTGGAGTCATGCTTTGGACAAAAAAAGAAGTTACTAGTAGCGTGTCCGGTCGGAGATACGCTTGGCGATAAAGTTTAGAAGGAGCACTAGGAGTAGGAGAAAGAGCGAAGAGCTCCAGATCATCTCCTGAAGGTTGGGATCACTGTAAAACTCCCAGATGAGTAGCGGCACGGCCGATGAAGGGGTGTCGAGCGTCCACGATATGCGGGCACTGCCTAGAGCGGTCATGATGAGCGGTGCCGTCTCGCCGATGATACGACTCACCGCTAGCAGGATGCCTGTCAGCAGCCCACCCATAGCAGAGGGGAGGAGGATCTTGAGCACCATCTTGCGGTAGGAGCATCCGAGAGCAAGTGCCGACTCTTTGAAGGTCTTAGGCAGTCGCGCCAGCGTCTCCTCGGTAGAGCGTATGATGAGCGGTAGCATCATGATCGCCAGAGCCACAGCACCGGCTAGAGCCGAGTAGCCTCGCATCGGCAGTACCACCCACGCGTATACGATGATACCGATGACGATCGAGGGGGTGCCTTGTAGCAGGTCCGTGACGAAGCGCACTACATTGGCGAGGCGTGTGGATCTATTCTCCGAGAGATAGATACCGCCTAGGAGCCCTATGGGGATAGCGATGATAGAGGCTACGAGGGTCATGAGGAGGGTGCCGACGATACCATTAGCGATACCGCCTGGAAGTATCGTGCGAGAGCCTTCGATCGTGTTGGCGCGCTTAGCCATCATCGCCTCGACAGCTGTCGGTGCCGTCTTGGTAAAGAAGTCCCAGTTGATCTGCTGGTACCCCTCTAGGACGATCTTACCGATGATGAGAAAGAGCGGTATGACGGTGATGCAGGCGAGTACGATATTGACTAGATAGACCGTGCGGTCCCATCCCTGTCTTACTTTGAGTGATGCCATGGTCTCAGGTTAGGCTCGTTTCTTGTTTAGGATAATCTTCACAATGCCGTTGATGATGGCTGTGATGAGGAAGAGGACTAGAGCGATCGCTATGAGCGAACTGAGCTTGAGTCCGTGCGCCTCGTTGAACTGGTTAGCGATCAGCGAGGCCATACTCTGTCCCGTGTCAAAGAGCGATGTGGGTATCTTGTCCGTGTTACCGATCAGCATCGTTACCGCCATCGTCTCACCGAGAGCTCGTCCCAGAGCGAGGATATAAGCTGCGACGATACCGCTCCGTGCGTTGGGCAGGATGACCGATCCGATCACCTCCGTGCGGGTGGCGCCGAGACTGTAGGCAGCCTCCTTGAGCGACTTAGGGGTGAGCATGACAAACTCTGCCGTGAGCGACGAGGCATAGGGGATGATCATGACGGTCAGTATCAGCACCGAAGTGAGGATCCCGTAGCCATTGCCCTGTGGCCCATCGATCATGTCAATGAGCGGACGCAGTGTATAGAAGCCCCACAGACCATACACGATCGAGGGGATGCCTGCCAGTAGATCCGTCAGCGAACGTATGACGCCGGCGATGCGCTTACCCTTGAAGTACTCCCCGATGAAGAGCGCCACTGGTAGTGAGAAGGGGATGCACAGGATCAAGGCTAGTATCGAGGTGACCACAGTCCCCACGATAAAGGGCAACGCTCCATACTGCTCCCGACCAGCCGTGGGGTCCCACTCGGAGGAGCAGATGAAGCGAAAGAAGCCAAACTCACTAAAGGCTTCCGTGCTGTTACTAATCAAACTGATCAGCATCGCTAGGCAGATCAGTAGCACGAGGAGCCCAGAGCTAGTGAGTAGACCGCGGAAGATCTTGTCGCCGATAGGGCGGCGTGACGCTTTACGGACGAGGGTAGACATTATAGGCAGAGCTTATATTATAAGGAGTAGGTGGGGAGGGTAAAGAGACATCTCTCCTCCGAATAGAGAGCGGTACAGGTCGGATGCGACTCACTAACTAATCGGAGCTATCCAGACGGCACTACTGTTGAGAGGGGAGGAGAGACGTTCTTTTTGTTTTTCAGGTGTAATAAGGGGGCTACTCCTTAGGAGTGCTAGTTAGGTCTATTGGCTTACCGCCATAGGTTAGTTTAGCCAGCTGCGCCTTGGCTGCTGCGACCATCTCAGCGGATAGCGGTGCGAAGTGGATCTGCGAAGTGATCGCCTGCGCCTCATCGCTCAGCATCCAGTTGAGTAGACGAGCCGTCTCGACAGCTTCTGCCTCTGAGTGGTTGTCGTACTGCATCTCTTGGTAGGCGATGAGCCAGGTGAGACAGCTGATAGGATAAGCGTCTGGGTGTGACGAGTTAGTGATCATCTGACGGGTGTCGGACGCTACCTCGCCAGCAGCCGCTGCAGAGATAGACTCGAGCGAGGGGAGGACGAAGTTGCCAGCCTGATTCTGTACCATGGCTGTCGGTATGTCTAGGGAGAAGCTGTACTCGCTACCTACATATCCGAGCGCGCCATCGGTCTGTGCGATCACGCCAGCGACGCCTGGATTGCCCTTGGCAGCCATACCGGTAGGCCACTTGAGCGACTTGCCCGTACCCACCTGCGTAGCCCAGTCGGTGCTCACCTTCGTCAGATAGTCGCTGAAGACATTCGTCGTGCCACTACCATCGGAGCGATAGACGGGTGAGATCTCCTTGTCGGGGAGCTTCTGGTCGGGGTTGATCGCAGCGATAGCCGGATCGTTCCAGCGCGTTATCTTGCCTAGATAAATGTTGGCGATGATCTCTCCCGTGAGGTTTAGCTGCGAGATCTCAGGACAGTTGTAAGCGATGACGACAGCTCCCATGCAGGTCGGTATGTGAACCACCGGACGCGGCATCTCGGCCATCTCCGCATCAGATAGAAAAGCATCGGTAGCGGCAAAGTGCACCACTTCGTCCTTGAGGCTACGGATACCACCACCGCTGCCTACGGCTCCATAATTAACATGTATACCCGACTGCGCCTCATAAGCTTTGAAAGCCTCGGTATAGAAGGGTAGTGGAAAGGTTGCTCCGGCTGCATCTAGCTCGGTCACCCGACCACCTTTGCCGGCACAGCTAGCAGTCATAAGGGCGATGGCGATGAGGACTAAAGCCTTGAGTGTACTCTTATTCATAATTGTATTGGTAAGTTAGTTGCTTCTGTGAGGGAGCTTTCCGCCAATCTTTAACAAGAGGGGCAGCTCTCCCTTTTCGTTTGCAATATTACGCCCAATACATTATTGCGCTGTGACGAAAATGTTACGATAC
>URKO01000027.1 GCA_900548415.1 uncultured Porphyromonas sp. | reverse complement strand
TGACTGATCAGGAGATTATAGTACACGACAAGACCTTTGTACCATACATCAAGGGCGAGCAGCTACGTGCAGCCTCACGGCAACTAGCGGAGCAGATACGCCAAGACACGGAGGGACGTGATCCACTCTTCGTCTGCATTATGAACGGCTCCTTCATGTTTGCTGCAGAGCTACTGCAGGCGATCAATACCACTGCGGAGGTGGCCTTCGCACGCTACTCGAGCTACTCTGGCATGGGGAGCACTTACCAGCTTAAGGAGGTGATGCCTGTGACAGCGCCTCTAGCGGGTCGCATGGTCATCGTCATAGAGGATCTGATCGACACGGGCTTTACGATGATGAAGCTCAAGGAGAAGTTTCTTGCCGACGGTGCTGCCGAGGTACGCATAGCCACTATGCTACTCAAGCCCGAGGCACTCCAGTGTCCTATCCATGCCGACTATGTGGGGATGGAGATCCACAACAGCTTCATCGTCGGACACGGCCTCGACTACAACGAGCAGGGGCGTATGCTCGATGACATCTACATACTTAAAGAGTAATCATACAGGAATAATCATACGGTCCACAGAGACCATCTAAACCAAGTTCTATCTAAAAAGCAATGATCCACGTAATAATCTTCGGCGCACCAGGTGCTGGCAAGGGTACACAGAGCCAATTCATCGAGCAGCATTACCACCTAGAGCATATCTCTACGGGCGACCTTCTCCGACAGGAGATCGCTCGCCAGTCTCCTCTAGGCAAGCGCGTACAGAGTATCATATCCCAGGGGCATCTAGTAGATGACGATACGATTATCGACCTTATAGCCAACGAACTGCACCATCTCCCCGAGGGGATCGATGGGGTTATCTTCGATGGCTTCCCCCGTACGGTAGCACAGGCTGAGGCACTCGATGCACTTCTAGAGAAGGATAAGACGAGCGTGGATTGCTTGATCGAGCTCAAGGTGCCCGAGGAGGAGCTACGGACACGTCTACTCAATCGTGCTAAGATCGAGGGGCGTGCCGACGATACGCCCGAGGTGATCGCCGACCGCATACGCGTCTACAATGAGCGCACACTCCCGATCGTGGACTACTACCACCGCAAGGGGGTACACTACGAGGTGCCTGGCGCCGGCTCCATAGAGGAGATCACGGAGGCTATCTTCGTATCGATAGACAAGAGCTTACAGCACAACAAGTAAATCAATGGCAGGTGAGAGCAACTTCGTAGACTACGTCAAGATCTATCTTCGCTCGGGCAAGGGCGGTAGAGGATCGGCACACTTTCGTCGTGAGAAATACATCCCCAAGGGTGGTCCCGACGGAGGTGACGGTGGTCGTGGCGGTAGCATTTATATAGAGGCCAACCAAAACTACTGGACGCTCCTACACCTGCGCTACAATCGTCATATCATCGCCGAGAGTGGCGAGGCAGGCGGTGCTAAGCTACAGACGGGTGCTGATGCGCCTGATATTGTGATCGAGGTGCCTTGCGGGACGAGCGTACATGATGCCACGACGGGCGAGTTTATACTAGATGTGTCGCAGCATGGTGAGCGGCACCTCCTCCTCCCAGGCGGTCGTGGAGGCAAGGGTAATAACTTCTTCAAGACCTCGACAAATCAAGCACCCCGCTACGCACAGCCTGGCGAACCAAGTCAGGAGCGTCTCGTGGTGCTGCAGCTCAAGACGCTGGCCGATGTGGGGTTGGTCGGGCTACCCAATGCGGGTAAGTCGACGCTCCTAGCAGCACTCTCAGCCGCGAAGCCTAAAATCGCGGACTATCCCTTCACCACGCTACAACCGAACCTGGGGATGGTCTCTTATCGTGACAATCGTTCCTTCGTCATGGCAGACATCCCCGGCATCATCGAGGGTGCCGCCGAGGGTAAGGGGCTGGGGCTTCGCTTCCTCAGGCACATCGAGCGCAACTCGATCCTGCTCTTTATGGTGCCTATCGACAGTCCCGACATCATTGCCGAGTATCGGATGCTATGCCGTGAGCTGGAGGAGTACAATCCAGGGCTGATCGACAAGCGACACATCCTAGCGATCACCAAGATAGACATGGCAGACAGCGAGCTTATCGACCTCGTCTCGGAGACGCTACCCGAGGATGTACCGACGATCTTTATCTCTGCCGTGGCACAACGTGGACTGACAGAGCTGAAGGATCTGATATGGAGAGAGATCAACGCTCCCTCACTACATGACCCGAACGAGATCCTGCGCCAACCGCTCAACGACCGCACGACACAAGAGGACGATGATCCAGACAACCCGCTACCTAAGCTGAAGGTGGAGGAGGATCACGACCTCATAGATGACATCATCTGGGAGGAGTAACTGCCTACTAAGGATGATGGTCACAACACTTTATCTTATAACTACTAACCTAGCATATATCCTATGAACTATCATCAATACAGTACCCCTGAGCTAGTCACGACGCAGCTCGCACAGTTTATCGCTGAGGCCGTTGAGGCGACCGAAGGCGACTTTCATCTAGCCCTCTCACTAGAGGAGCATGCGGAGGTCTTGGCAAAGGCACTCACCTCAGAGCCTTGGCGCAACCGTATCGACTGGCAGCGGGTACACTTCTACCTCCTTCACGAGCAGCTGGGCGGAGCTGATCTAGCGCATCGCACGCTACTGCAACGTCTGCTCTTTGATCCGCTACAGATCCCTGCGGAGCATATCCACGCTGTGGAGGAAGCTGCACAAGAGCCCGCACAAGCTGCGACAGCTCTGCAGCAGCATGTAGCGGAGCGTGTGAGCCACCTAGGGGGGCGTCCGCAGTTTGACCTAGCCCTCCTCGAGATGGGCGTGGATGGTCACCTCGCTGGGGTCTATCCCGACCAGGTGGAGCTGTATATCTCAGACGATGTCTTTGCGCCCAACGAGATGACCACCGAGCAGGGTGAGCTGCGTCAGCTGGTTACCGTCACGCTCGAGGCACTCGAAGAGTCTAAGCGACTGGTCTTCCTCGCACTGGGACAGGACGTGCGCCACGCTGTGGGACACATTATCAATCTCTTGCCCGAGGCTAAGGCTTATCCCGCCAATTTCCTTGCGGCAAAGATCCCCTGGGTACATCTCTTTGCCGATGATCAGGCGATGCGTGAGAAGTCATACGCGATCTATTAGTCCTCTGTATGAAAGAGTTTATCAAGACTTCTCAATCGAGTGAGCGCACGATCCTCGTGGGGCTCATCACTCCCGACGTGTCGGAGACGCAGGCGGAGGAGTATCTTGATGAGCTGGCCTTTCTCTCAGAGACTGCGGGTGCAGAGCCTGTGGCGCGCTTCTTACAGCGTCTTGACACGCCAAATCCCGCAACATTTGTGGGCAAAGGCAAGCTCGACGAGATCGCCGAGTATGTCTCTGCCCACGAGGTGGGGCTGGCCATCTTTGACGATGAGCTAGCACCCAATCAGCTACGCAACATAGAGCGTCAGCTAGGCATACGCATCCTCGACCGCACCTCGCTCATCCTCGACATCTTTGCTACGCGAGCACAGACGGCACACGCCAAGACGCAGGTTGAGATGGCGCAGTACCAGTACATGCTACCACGTTTGACCCGACTATGGACGCACCTCGAGCGACAGCGTGGTGGTAACATCGGGCTACGTGGCCCAGGTGAGACGCAGCTAGAGACCGACCGACGGATCATCCTACGCAAGATCTCACAGCTCAAGGAGCAGCTCAAGAAGATCGACAAGCAGAAGAGCGTACAGCGACAGAACCGTGGCAAGATGGTGCGTGTCGCCCTCGTCGGCTATACCAATGTGGGTAAGTCTACGCTGATGAACGTCCTCGCTAAGAGCGACATTTTTGCCGAAAACAAGCTCTTTGCGACGCTCGACACGACCGTTCGCAAGGTCGTTTTGGGCAACCTACCCTTCCTCCTAGCCGACACGGTGGGCTTCATACGCAAGCTCCCGACACAGCTGGTAGAGTCGTTCAAGAGTACCCTCGACGAGGTACGCGAGTCAGACCTCATCCTGCACGTTGTGGACATCTCCCACCCGGAGTTCGAAGATCAGATAGCGGTAGTCACCGAGACGCTCCGAGAGATCGACGCCCTGGGTGACAAACCGCAGATACTCGTCTTCAACAAGATCGATGCTTACCAGCATATCCCCAAAGATCCCGACGATCTGACACCCGCGACCAAGCTCAACCGCACACGCGAGGAGCTGGAGAAGAGCTGGATGGCGCGCATGGGCAACGACTGTACCTTCATCTCGGCACGTACAGGCGAGGGGATGGACGAGCTGCGACGACTCCTCTACGAGCGTGTCAAGGAGATCCACATACAGCGCTATCCTTACAACGACTTCCTCTACCAGGACTATAGCGATCTGATGGACGATGGCGCAGAGTAACCAGCTCACACGATGGCAGCGACTACGGCTTCGGCTGATGCGCTCTACATTGCGGGGCTTGGCACGCTTGCCCCGCTCTTTCGTTGATCGCGTACTAGTCCCTACCCTCGACTGGCTGCTCTATCATCTCGTTAAGTACCGCCGTCAGGTGGTAGAGGAAAACATTCGCCTCACCCTCACACACCTCTCGCCTGCTGAGCAAAAGGAGGTCGGCAGAAGCTTCTACCGTCATCTTGCTGAGCTCATGCTTCACGAGGCGCACTACGCTTACGGCTCAGACGAGCAGGTGCGCCAGCTCTTTCGTCTCGAGCAGACGGAGCTACTGGATCAGCTCTACGAGGCGGGACATAGACAGCTCTTCGTCCTCTTGGGGCACATTGGCCCTTGGGAGCTGATGGGCTCCTCGGCACTACACCTAGACCAGAGTCGCTATCAGCTGCATGTCATCTACAAGCGACTGCACAACCCTATCGCCGATCAGCTCACCCATGAGATGCGAGAGCAGCACTACGCCCAGTGCATTGAGATGATGCAACTGGCTCGTACTATGGTGCGTCATCGCAGCGAACAGACCGATGAGCGTATGCAGATCTACTGCCTACTAGCCGACCAATCGCCGGACTACGAGCAGGTGCGCTATGCTACGTCGCTCTTCGGACGTACCACCCCCTTTGTCACAGGGTGGAGTCATCTAGCCATCAAGTTGCAGATACCGATCCTCTTCTATGAGATACGTCATGACGACCAGGCTAAGCAATGGGTCGGCACCTTCCGGCTACTCTGTGAGCATCCGACCGACAAGCTACAGCATCAGCTCGTCGACGACTATGTGACACTGCTAGAGGAAAACATTCGCCTAGCACCCCACCGCTGGCTCTGGAGCCACAAGCGCTGGCGCTTTGATCCGCACAACTTCCCGCAGATGGTCTACTCACCACGATGCGACGACTTATCATTATAGTACGCTGATGCCTTCACACACCGCCATCGCCAGAGAGCGCGCTCTCGCCAGTCGCCTAGCACGCTTTGTCTCTCGTTACTTCCTGCTGATCGTCGTAGCGGTAGCCCTTGTCGTCGCCCTCGTCGTCGCCCTCACGGGAGCTTATCCTCATCGCACGCCCGAGACGCTACTGGCTCGAGACATACTGACCTACCAGCCCCTACTGCTGACGGTCGCTGTGCTCCTCGCCATGGGGGCGGTACTACTGCCGTGGCTTGAGGCAAAAGGGGTGACCCGTACTACTGGAGCAAAGCTCGACTACCGGCATCACTTCGTTCCCCTCCTCTGCTTTGGCTTAGGCTATGCCAATCTATTGCTTGGGGTGGTCGACAGCTACCTCGGATTGCAGACGCTTTTCCTCATTGGAATGATTGTGGACAACCGCTGGGAGGAGCGAGCGAGCCTCTGTCGTCCACTCCGCCAGCGCATTGTCTTCCCCTTGGCTCTCACAGCTGCACTCTATATCCTCTATACAGCAGTCGTTGTCGTTGGCTGGTCTGCAAATAAAGAGATTGCGCTCGACTATTGGAGCCGCGAAGTCTGGCTACTCGCGATCCCCCTTTACTTTCTCATATATAGTGGTCCGTCGAAGTATCTTACGCAGAGCTTTTGGCAAGCGGTCCTGCGCATTGCATGGATCTACTTGGTCGTCTTCCTCATCTTCTATTACAGCGTCCTGATCAGCTGTGGCACCAGTCCGTTCATCACGCTCACACTCAACAAAGGCTACCTCAACGAGGCGGGCTTCGTTACCGATAGCTCCCACATGCTGATGCCTTTTACCTTCACGCACTACACCTATCTAGGTATCTACCTGCTGATCCCCGTTGTGATGAGTATCTGTAGTCGTGAGCACTCGCTACGCCTCCACGCCTACGCTGTGCTACTCGCCATCGTCCTCTACGGTTATGCCCTGCAAGCACGCTACCTGCTGCTCATGGCTGTCGCTGTCGGTGGGTATGCGCTCCTTTATCAGATCACAGTGCGGATAGAAGGAGCCAAGCATACGGGTCGCCTGGCTACTTACGTCATACTCTCCGGAGCTCTCCTCCTGACGCTCGTCTACACCACTTCGCCCTATCTCATGCATGGCTATCTCGACGGCACGGTACGCAATGATGCGCTCCTGGTTAGTTATCAAGCAGTACAAGAGGTACCCATACTGATTGGTGGTGGACTAGACTACGCCTACACACTACTGCAGACGCTACCCTTCGGGACTGCTGAAGAGCCACATCTCTTCCACTTTCACAATCAATATATGCAGACACTCGTGCAGAGTGGCATCATCGGACTCATGCTCTGGCTCTCGCTCCTCGGCTCCATGCTCTGGATAGCTCGTAAACGGCACCATAGTGCCCTCATCGTTGTGATCTCGCTCTGGATCATTCTCTGCAATGTAGACCTCGTCAGCTACATCCCCGAGTACCTCATCGGAATGCTCTTCCTCCTCTGTCTAGCACTCTCCTCAGATGTCTCTCTTGAGAAAAGCATAAGGACAGTCCCTATATGTGAGTAAAATATGTATCTTTGTGGGTGAGGTCAGGTGGTGACACATCAAGCCTTGTAGGTAAAACAACAGATACACT
This sequence comes from uncultured Porphyromonas sp., assembly GCA_900548415.1. Lineage (GTDB taxonomy): Bacteria > Bacteroidota > Bacteroidia > Bacteroidales > Porphyromonadaceae > Porphyromonas > Porphyromonas vaginalis. Next base: position 2,219 of record URKO01000027.1, on the reverse strand, counting down.
AGATATGGCAACAAAGAAAAAGATTCAGTTTAGCCTCGTATACAGAGATATGTGGCAATCCTCAGGCAAGTTCCAGCCACGTGCTGAGCAACTAGCAGCGATCGCACCGCTCATCATCGAGATGGGTTGCTTCGCTCGTGTCGAGACGAATGGTGGAGCCTTCGAGCAGGTCAAACTACTCGCTGGCGAAAACCCTAATGACGCTGTACGCGCCTTCACCAAGCCGCTCAACGAGGCAGGCATCAAGACGCACATGCTAGACCGTGGTCTCAACGGACTACGCATGTACCCCGTACCGGCTGACGTCCGCAAGATGATGTATCGTGTCAAGCATGCGCAGGGGGTAGACATCACACGTATCTTCGACGGTCTCAACGATCCGCGCAACATCATCCCCTCCATACACTATGCCAAGGAGGCGGGCATGACCGCTCAGGCGACACTCTGTATCACCTACTCACCGATACATACGATCGAGTACTACTCTACGCTGGCCGACAAGCTCATCGAGGCTGGTGCTGATGAGATCTGTCTCAAGGATATGGCCGGCATTGGCCGTCCTCACTTCCTCGGGCAGCTCGTCAAGTCGATCAAGTCTAAGCACCCCGACACGATCATTCAGTATCACGGACACTCAGGCCCTGGCTTCTCCGTAGCATCTATGCTAGAGGTGTGCGAAAACGGTGCTGACATCATAGACGTTGCCATGGAGCCTATCTCTTGGGGTAAGATCCACCCCGACGTAATCACTATCCGTGAGATGCTCTACGATGCAGGCTTTGATGTACCTGAGATCAATATGGACGCCTACATGCGCGCTCGTACTATGACTCAGAGCTTTATCGATGACTTCCTCGGTTACTTCATGGGCTCGACCAATAAGGAGACCTCTTCGCTACTAGTTGGCTGCGGTCTGCCAGGCGGTATGATGGGCTCGATGATGGCCGACCTCAAGGGCGTCCACTCAGGTATCAATATGTATCTGCGCAATCACGACCAGCCTGAGCTATCGATCGATGATCTACTGGTCAAGCTCTTTAATGAGGTCGCTTACGTATGGCCACGTGTCGGTTATCCCCCACTAGTCACCCCCTTCAGCCAATACGTCAAGAACATCGCTCTGATGAACGTCTACAACATGACGCAGGGCAAGGGACGCTGGCTCGCCATAGACCAAAACATGTGGAACATGATCCTCGGCAAGGCTGGACGCATCCCTGGCAAGATAGATCCCGAGCTCGTAGCTCTCGCCAAGGAGAAGGGACTAGAGTTCTCCGATGCCGACCCACAGCAGTTCTACCCCGATGCGCTGGATGAGTTCCGCAAGGAGATGAAGGAAAACGGCTGGGAGTTCGGGCCCGACGACGAGGAACTCTTCGAGTTGGCTATGCACCCCGAGCAGTACAGACGCTACAAGAGTGGCGACCTGCGTCGTGAGTTTGAGGACTCTCTCGCTAAGGCTAAGGCTGATGCACTAGCTAAGAAGGGCTTCGACGAGAGCGACATCAAGAAGGCTATGCGTGCTGGCACGCAGATGATCCCTGCACCAACGACTGGAACCGTCCTCTGGGAGGTCGATCCGACCGAAGTCTCGGTGGCACCAGCTACAGGCACGGAGTATGTCACGGGTCAACCCTTCTGCTACATCGAGACTCCATTTGGTCAGATAGAGCGTGTTAATACGAACTTCACGGGCAAGCTCATCGAGGTGTGTGTAGGTCAAGGTCAGACCGTCCGCAAGGGCGACGAGCTAGCCTACATCAAGCCAGCCGAAAAGGAGGAGCACTACCCCGACTATCAGCCCCCGATCAAGCGTATCGAGGAGGAGGCTACGACACGTCAGCGTGAGCGCCGTCCTCTAGGACGCTAAGCCTCGTAACAGACGCGACATCGTGTAGCCCGCCTTGTCGGGATGCACAGAAATAATAGAAAAGCAGGCTCCCTGGTATACCAGAGAGCCTGCTTTTGTATTTACCGTCTAGCTCTACCCTGAGAGCTAGTAGAGGTTTAGGTCGCTATGTTAGAAGCGATAACCTAGACCTACGTAGAGGTTCATATTGTAGACCTCGCCCATCTCGCGGAAGCAGGTGTTGAGCAAACTGCGCTCGAAGCCTAGATTGAGAGCAAACTGACGATACTCGAAGGCACCCTGCACGCCGAGACCAAGATCGAATGGCTTGAGCGACTTGCTTTTCGTATCGTAGGGCTCAATGGTCTTT